>JAABTR010000179.1 GCA_011389755.1 Deltaproteobacteria bacterium
TCGAGACGGATCTCGCCGCCGTCCACCGAGCAGCTCACCGCGTCGACGCCTGCCACATAGCGAATCTGCCCTGTGCAGCGCAGCGCGCCCGGCGTTCCCAGGGGGCGCGGTTTCCCGCCCGCGACTCTCGCCACCAAAAGTCCTCGCTCTTCGTGGGCGATGTAGAGCGCTTCTCCTCGGCCGTCCAACGCGATGTCGGCCACCGCGTACGCGTCGACGGCCACCTCGCGAAGCATCCGCCGGCGACCCAGCTGCCAAATGCGCACCAAGGTCGCCTGCGCGCCGTATTCCAAGGTCGCCAAACGCAGCCCATCCGCGCTCACCGCCAGTCGATCCACCGGGCCGCGCACGTCGCGCGGAGGCAGCCGCCAGGCGATGGTGCCGTCCGACAGGTACCACAACGTAACCTCTCCGGCCTCCCCTGCCACGGCCATCACGAAACCCGGCGGGATCTCGCGCGCGGTCCGTCCCTTTGACGGGATCCGCAGGTGGCTTGCGCCGGTTCCCGCCTCGAAGCGGTGCATGGTGCCCTTGCCCGTCAGCGCCACGACCCAGGTCCCGTCCGCGGAGAAAGCCGTCTCCACCGCGCCGCCGCTCTGCGGGTCGAAGAGCGCCTGCCAGGCCAAGCGGGGCTCGCCCACCAGGTTGAAGACATCGAGGCGCGGCCGGAGCCCTCCGTGGGCCGCCGCCAGGTAACGCCCGTCCGCGCTCAGGGCGACGGCGCGGATCTCCCGTCCGATGCCGAAAAGCACGCATTCGGGATCGCCGGGCTCCTTGGGTCTCGAGCAGACCGGCGGCTTGTCTGGAGCCCGCCACGCCAGGAGCAGGCGGCCGTCGTCCGCGGAGCGCACCTCGGCCCCTCCCACCGTCACCACAAAGTGGGGACGGGGCTCAAAACGCTGCCCCACCGGCTCGAAAAACCAATGAACCTCGAAGCCGGCGTCCAGATCGGCGTCGGTGATCCCGGGCTCCACCGGCCGCAGCTCCAGCTTTTGGGCCTGCTCCACCACCATCTCGATGCCGCCGACCCGCGGCCAGGTCAATCGCTCGGGGTGAAGCTCGGCAAAGGGCTGTGTGGCTGTGAGGCTCGAGTCGAGGCTGAAGGCGGCTTCGTCGTCACGGCTCTTGTACAAGAGCAGCCGGTTTGAAAACTCCCCCGCGGAGAGCAGGGCCTCGAGCGCGGCGCTGCTGGCTTGGCCATCCGAGCCCAAAAGCGGGGTCACATCTCGCCCGGCGGCGACCGTCCCGGCTCCCGCAGGTGCGCTCGAGCCCAAAAGCGCAACACAGGACGCGACCGCGGCTAAAAAGAGCAGCGGGTCCGCGGGCCCGGCACGAAGCACCGATCTCAAGGTCCCTGTTCCCCTTGCCTCGCCAGGCGCTCCACGTACATGCCGCAGTTCGACCCGATGGCGTTCTCCTCCACCTCGCCGATGCTCAGTATCGTCTCGTAACCGGCCGCCTCGAACTCCGCGCAGATGCGCCGGGCTCCGGCCGCGTCATTCGGATCGATGAGGCCGACCAGCCCGTTGTGCCGCGAGGCAAAGGTGGGATTGACGGGGGTCAGCTTGACCGCAAACACCTGCGGATCGAAGGTTCGCCGCAAGGCCGAAGGCTCGAGGGGAAACCCGCGGACCGCCGCGAGGTTCAAGGTCACCTTCCTGTCTCTCGGCTCGAAAAAGCGACGGCCGAAATCGGCCATCTGCTCGAAAGACCACGTCTGCACCGGCACCAGGCTTCGGCGGGCCTCGAAATCGGTCGAGTGGATGGAGAACTGCATCTGAAAGCGGCCGTCGCCGTAGAGCCTTCTTTTTACAGACAGGAGTTTTTCGAAAAAGCGGTCACACCCGCGCGGCGCGACCGTGGAGATGCAGGGCATCAGCCCGGGCATGTCGTAGCGGATGGGCAGCTCCTCCAAGGCGCCTATCACCGCCTCGTTGAAAGCCGGGTCTCCCATGCGGGCGAACTGGATCTTCAGCTTGGGCACCGGGACAAAGCCGCTCGGGTACTCCATCCGCACCATGTGATCCACCTGCGCGAGGATCTCCTCCCGGCTGAGCTTGCCGCCGTAAGAGCCGCCCGCGTCGCAGATCGGGCAATTGACGGGGCACCCTTTGAGGGTCGACACGATGAGCACCCATTTTTTATCCCGGGGCACAGGCGGCTGCACCGAATCGACGAACTCGATTCGGGCCCGGTCCTCGAGCTCGGCCACGTGCACCCGCGCGAGCCCGTCGCGCCCCTGACTGCTGATGATTCTCATGCGACTACTATCGTCCATTTTGTTTTTTTCTCAAAAACGACGCCGCCGACATGGCCGCGGCCAGGCCGTCTCCCACAGCGATCCCCACCTGGCCCAACCCGCCGTGGCGGGCATCGCCCACGACGAAGGATCCGAGGGGCTCGTCCGGCTCAACCTCATACAACACCCGGTCCTTTTCGACCAGCATCCCGGCGCGCCTGGGGTGCCTGCCCAGCGAGGCCAGGACCACGTCCGCGCGCACCCGCGACGTCCCCTCTTCGCCCCTGTCGAACCGCGCCAGGACGCGGCCATCTTCGAGCTCGAGGCTCTCGACAGACGCGTTGAAGACCGTCTTGACGCGCGCGTGCGACTCCACCGCATCTCGCAGACGCCCGACGGCCTTTGGGCCGGGCCCGCGACCGAAGAGCGACACCTCGAAGCCCGCGCGGGCGAGGGACAAGGCCGAGTCGAACGCCGCCTCCCCCGCCCCGATGACCATGGCGTCATCTCCGTCCCCGCGCCGCTTTGACACCGCCCTCACTTCGTAAAACAGCCGCGTCCCCTCCAAGGCCTCGGCCCCTGGACACGACAACTTTTTGGCGCGCGTGCCCAAGGCGAGCACCACGCACCGCGCCCGACACACCGCCTCCTCCAGCTCGAGCTCGAAGTACTCGGGGCGAGCGACCGCGCGGATCAGGCGGTGTCTCTCCACTCCGAGACCGAAGCGGTGCAAAAACTCCCGCAGGCGCTCGGCGATCTTTGGACCCGGCATGGGCTCGAGACCGGGGTAGTTTTCCACGCAAGCGGCGTTCTCGATGAGCCCCCCGGCGACCCCGGTGCGGTCCATGAGCCGCGGCTCAAGCCCCAGACGCTCACACTGGACCGCCGCCGCGATCCCCGCCGGGCCGGCGCCGACGATCACAACCGGGTCGACGCGCATCGCTCGAGTATCTCCGCGCAGGAGTGAATGACGGCGCAGCAGTCGGCCATCGACAAAAGAGATCCCAGGTGTCGCTCCTGTGAGCTCGAAGCCGTGGCGTCAGCCGCGACGTACACCTCGAAGCCCCGGCAAAACGCGCTGCGCGCCGTGGTCTCGCAGCACATGTGCGTCAGCACGCCCGCCACGACCACCTGCTCGGCGCCTCGCTCGTTGAGAATCGCCTCCAGCTGCGTGCCCAAGAACGCGTCGTAGGTCTTTTTCGCGACCACCGGCTCGTCCGGCCTCGCGCAGATGGGGGGCGCCAACGCGGCCTCTGGCTGCCCCTTTTTGATGTAGTCCGAATAAAAACGCCCGAGCATCCCCAGATCGTGTGGGCCCTCGTGGGCGTGGGCCGTGAAGACCACGAGGCCGCCTTGTCTTCTCCACGCCTC
>JAABTR010000180.1 GCA_011389755.1 Deltaproteobacteria bacterium
ATGAGCGCCGCGATGTTGGGAAGGATCGCCGCCGAAGCGGGGAGATAGGCGCGGCCGCCCGGCTCGGTGAAGTACCGGTTGACGTCGATGACCAAAAGCGCAGCCTTTACGGGCTCGAGGACGAGCCGGGGCCTCGGCGCCACCGAAGCGCGCACCGCCGCGAGCCAAGCTCGGGTCTTGCTCTCGAGGTTTTCTTTTGTCGCGTAGGCTCGTGTTCTCATCTCGTTCGAGCGCCATGTTAAACGCGCCCGGCAGCCCGGCGCAAGGCTCGACGAGACGCTCTGGGCGCCTCCATAAAAAAAACGTTCACGAGCCGAGTTGATCTGCCCCGGGGCGGGGGGCTATTGTTGCAGTCGAGGTGACGACCCAAATGATCAAGTGGATACCGCGACTCGTCTCAGCCCTGGTCGCCGCCGCGGCGGTGTCGGCGCCCCGGCCGGCCGCGTGCGGTCCCGGCGACGCCGTCATCTGGTACGACCTGGCCTTGGCCGCCGATGGAGAGGGCGACGCCGAGCGCGCCTACGCGCTCTTCAGAAGGTCCTGTTTGGCTTTTGACGGTCTCGCGGCCGCCTGCCTGGAATGGGCGGACCGCGCTGCGAAGCGGGAAGACGAAGACGCCGTCAAACAGGCGCTGGCCTCGGCGGTGATGCTCGAGCCGGGCAACATCGAAGCCCGCTTCGAGCTCGCCGCGTTCCTCATCGGCAAAAAGGACCACACGTGGGCTATCGAGCATCTCAAGGCGGCCCTGAAATATTCGCAAGACACCGCGCAGCGGGCTGTCCTTAGCTACTACCTGGGGTACGCGCAGCTCGAAGCTGGCCTGGAAGACGAGGCCCGAGCGACCCTCAAGGGCGCCTGCTGCCGACTGGGCGGTGAGCTCGAGACCCGCTGCCTTTTCTTCCGAGGCCTCTTGGCCAAAAATGGCGGCGACCGAGCGGCCGCCCACGAGCACTGGTCCTTCGCGGCGAGAAACAGCGGCTCCGATTGGGGGCGCGCGGCCGGGCGGCGGCTGCGAGCCCTGCACAGATTCATTTGGCCCGATGGGCTCTCGGCCCAGGTCCGGGCCGCTTTGGCGCTCAACACCTATCCGGTCTCCGCGTTCCTCGAGGAGGCCGACATCGAGACCCCTTCGGCGCTCCAGACTACGCTGCGGGCCGACGTCATATGGGGCTACACAGGCCCCGACGAGGGGCTGAGCGCCGTCGGGACCGTGTATCGAGAGCAGAGCCTGGCCGAGCTCGGCGGGGCCTCTTCGGACTCCCCGTTCAGCGCCTCCGACTTCAACCTCACCCTCTTCATGGTCCAGGCGGCCTACGTGCGCCGGGTGCTCGCCGGCGCCGCCGAACACGAGGTGCGGCTCGGGCTCGACGGGGAGCTCCAGTTCCTCGACCGCCCGCCGGTCAAGAGCGTCTCCGGGCAGTGGACCCCCTCGCAGGACGCCTTCGGCCTCCTGGCCTTAGCCGTCGGACCCAAGCTGTGGTGGTCCGTCGCCTCGAGCGACGAGACCGTCACCGCGCTTCGGCTCAAGCTGGAGGCCAGGCCCAATGAGCTGGAGCGGGACCGCTCGACCCTGCGGATGCGCGCGCGGCTCGTCCACGATCGGAAGTTTTCACCCCACTGGTCGACCCGGCTCTTGACCGGGCTGCGCTACGACCGGGCGTACTGGCGCCCCGATATCATTAAGTACGACCGGCTTTTGCCCGAAGGCCAAGCGAGTCTCACGTGGCAGACGCCGTGGCGACGCTTGTCAGCGACGGCCCACGCTCTTTTTCGCTACAACTGGTACCTAAACGCCCGTGGCGACAAAGAAAACAGCTTCCGCCCCGCTTGGCTCGATGTGCCGAGTTTGTCAAAAGAGCAAAACGCCGCGGCCCGAGACGACTATTTTCGGCTGACCCGTCGCGACCTCGAGTGGGAGGTGGGCGTCGAGCTCCTCGCGCGCCTGTGGCCCGGTGGAAAGCTGGCCGTCATCTACCGCTACCACGAACGGCAATCCAATATCGATGACGCGCCCGTGCCGAGTTTTGCGGGCGTCTCGGTTCCATCGCCGAGTTATGGATACGACCAGCACTGGCTGGCAGCCGAGTTGCGACACGTCTTTTAAAAAAAATTTCAATTGAGTCATATACCCGGGTGCTTTCATGCCACTATCTCGTGAAATGAGCGACCCGAAACCAGCAGCCGATATCGCCGCCGAGTACCACGACAACCTCTTTCGCTGGGCGCTGACTCTCACCGCCCGGGATTTCGAGGAGGCGCGCGATGTGGTTCAGCAGGTGTACGTGGAGGTCCTCGAGGGGCGCGTCGACCTTTTAGGCTCGAGGAATCCCAGAGCCTTTCTGTTCGGCGTGGCCAGGCGCGTCGCCGCCTCGAGACGCAGGCGGCGCGCCATCTGGGGCCGCATCAGCGATCTTTTGACCGTGGACAAAGGCCCCGTCTCGCCTCCCTCGGACCCCGAGACCGCCGCCGCCGCTGGGCAGATGTCCGCGAAGATGCTGGTGGCGCTCGATCAGCTGCCGGAAAAGCAAAGACAGGTGCTCGTGCTGGTCTTCGCCGAGGAGATGACGGTGGAAGGGGCCGCCAAAGTGATG
>JAABTR010000874.1 GCA_011389755.1 Deltaproteobacteria bacterium
GATCAAGGTTCCCGCCCACTTTTCGATCAGCGATACTGGTAGGCGTGGTCGGAAGATCGGATAAGGGTCTGTGTACTGCAGGCCATCGGGGCGGGGCTATTGGCAGAGAGCCTTTTGAGCTCGGGGGAGAGATACGTCCGGCCGTCTGAGGGTCGGGTGTACTTCCCAGGGGAGCGCCCTGGGCCTAATAGCCACAAGCATGGTTGTTGTTCGAAGCGGATAGTGATGCTGGTCGGCGGTCGACGCCGGGAGGTTGTGGTCCTAAAGCAGCGGAAACGATACGGGCTGCTTCGTCCGATGAGCAGTCGCCGACCACGTGAAGGCGCAAAGGCTGTTTGCCGGAGAGGCCCCGAATCGCGTCACATTCTGCCCGGGCGATCTCGACTTGGGTCAGGCCCTCGGAAGCTTGGTTGATTCCGCGGGTCGAAGGTTCGATCCCTTCTTGGCCCACCAATAATCCAACAATTTCACCAGTACAGACGACGTGTTCATGTCTGCGTTTGACCGCTCCGAGTCTTCGGAGTACCATTTTGCGCATTCGACAAGAGCGACCTTTTACGAACGACCGGTCGAGACACAAGCGGGGTGAGCTGCATCGACACTCGCCGCGCATGGAGGGGTACGAGTCATGGGCAAAGTATGGAAGAGCTTCCAGGCGCAGATCAACAAGATCGCGAACTGGTTCTGGCAGCGCGACCCGGTCGCTCAGATGCAGCTCGAGTACGATGAGGCCGTCGCGCAGCTCAAGCAGGGGCGCGAGGGTCTGGAGCAATACAGAGCGCTCGTCGAGCGGGTCGCGCGGCAGGTGAGCAGCGGCGAGAAGCAGGTCGAGACTCTGACGGCCAAGGTAAAGGCGTACCTCAAAGCCGGTGACCGCGCGACGGCCGGACAGTTCGCTGTGCAGCTCGGGGAGGCTCAAAATGAGCTCTCCGAGAACAAGAGCCAGCTCGCGATGCACGAGAAGTCGTATGACAACAATGTCGAGAAAATAAAGCACTCGACGAAGAAGCTCGGACAGGTCCGCGAGAAGATCAAACGCTACGAGGCCGACCTCAAGATGTCTCGGGCCGAGGCGGAGCTCGCGCACCTCAGCCAGTCGTTCAATTTCGATGTGACGACCGATTTCGGGGAGATCGAGCAGATCGTCCAGGAGAAGATCGATCTCAACCGCGCCAAGGTCCGCGTCGCTGCGGATATGTCCGGGCAGGGCGTCGAGCAGATTCAAGCGGAGAAGGCGATGGAGGCGGCGTTAGCGGAGGACCTCTTGTCGAAGTTCGAGGTGGACATGGGCATCAAGACCCCCGAGACCGCGAACATTCCGCTCACGACGAAGGAGCTCGGCCCTGAGCAGCTCGACAGGGCCTCGATGGCTCTCGAAGAGCCGGAAAAATCGACAGAGTAGTCAGTTGAACCACCGGCGCGGGCCGGATCGAAAGAGATGACACCCCAAGGAGGGAAAGATGGCTGCTGGAAAACCCAAGGCGGGATTTTGGATCGTTCTCGGGATCGTCGTGCTCGGCCTCGCGGGCTTCGGGCTTTATCAAGCGGGGCTCCTGGCTCCTGAAGGGAGCGACGGGAGCACCGGCGAGATCGACATGGACGAGCTGAAGAAGATCAAGGAGGCCGCGGGTGGGGATGCGGGCGGGGCTGCCGAGGCGCCGGACAGCAACGCGCCGACGACGGTCAAAGAATACAAGTTCGTCCCGTCCGCGAAGCTCCCGCCGGTGCAAGGCACCGCGGCCTACAAGCCCATGGAGAACGACACCGTGCGCTTCGCCATCAACGTCTGGGCGGGCTGGGCGCCGATCATCCACGCAAACGAGGGGATGAAGGCGGGCAAGGAGTGGACGGCCGCAAGCGGCGAAAAGTTCAAGGTCGAGCTCGTCCTGATCGACGACCCGATCGCGATGCGCGACGCCTACGCCACCGGCAACGTGCACATCGGCTGGGCGACCCTCGACATGGTGCCCTTGTTCATGGAGGAGCTGCGCAAGGACTCTCGCGTCATGCCGCGCATCTTCCAGCAGATCGACTGGTCCAACGGCGGTGACGGCATCGTCGCCCGCGGGGGCATCAAGAACATCGGTGAGCTGAAGGGCAAGACCATCGTCCTCGCCCAGAACTCGCCCTCTCACTACTTCCTGCTCAACGCGCTCATCAACGCGGGCGTCCAACCGGCGGAGGTCAACCTCAAGTTCACCGCGGACGCGTTCCAGGCCGCCGCCGCGTTCAACGCCGACA
>JAABTR010000875.1 GCA_011389755.1 Deltaproteobacteria bacterium
CTGGTTGTTTTACCCGGCGACGGGTGGCAGGAGCGGCTGCGAGCGCTTCGGGACCACAGGGTCTCGGTGATCTTGTGCGGGGGGTTCAATCGTCGCTTCGAGCCGCTGGCCGAGAGTCACGGAATCCGCGTGGTCTGCGGCTGCGTCGGCAACGCAGAGCTGGTCGCCCAGCGCTACGCCGAGCGAGGAGAAGAGGCCCTCGCGGGGCTGGGTGACCGGGCCGCGCCGCTGATTTGGGAACGAGAAATTAAAGATAAAAAAAACGAGCAGGGTGGGCAGGTCCCGCCCAAGAGGAGGTAACGCAGTGTCCAGTTGTAGCAAGCTGCAGATAGCGGTCGCCACGGATGACAATAAGGGGCTCGAAGGGCACGTCAGCCAGCACTTCGGCCGCTGCCCCTACTACGCTCTCGCCGCGGTCGAGTCCGGGCGAGTCGTGGGTTGTGAGATCCAGGAGAACCCGTTTTTCGACAATCATCAGCCCGGGCAGATCCCGCCTTTCATCGAGACCCTCGGAGCGAACGTTATCATCGCCGGTGGAATGGGACCGCGGGCGATCCAGCTGTTCGCGAGCCTGAACATCGATGTGGCCACCGGCGTCGTGGGAACGGTCAACGACGCGGTTGAGGCCTACATCAACGGCCAGATTCAAGGGACCGTGCCCTGCTCCCACGATCATCCCAACAGCTGCAAAGACCACTAAAGCGACGAGGGAAATAGAAAGGAAGCTCCATGGCTCACGATCTGAAGAAATTAGGGATGACAACTCGAAATATCCACACCGGTCAGCACCCCGATCCAGCGACCGGAGCGGTCGCTCCCCCAATCTATCAAAGCTCGACGTTCGCGTTCGACAACTGCGCGCAGGGAGCCGCCCGCTTCGCCGGAGAAGACGACGGATATATCTACACGCGGATGGGCAACCCGACCACCGCCCGGCTCGAAGAGGCTGTCAGCCACCTCGAAGGAGGCTATGGAGGCATCGCCACCGGCTCCGGGATGGCCGCCCTCAACACGATCGTCTTCGGGTTGCTGGGCAAAGGGGATCACGTCGTCGCCACAAGCTCGATGTACGGCCCCTCGCGAATGGTCTTCGAGCGCGACTGGAGTCGCTTCGGCGTGGAGTCGACCTTCGTCGACACCTCCCGCGAAGATCTCGTCATCGAGGCGATGAGGCCGAGCACGAAACTCATCGTGGTCGAAACCCCCGCCAATCCCACGATCGTCTTGACGGATATCGCGAAAGTCGCCGCCATCGCCCACGAGCGCGGTGCGCTGCTCGCCGTTGACAACACCTTCGCCTCTCCGATCCTTCAGCGGCCGATCGCGCTCGGAGCGGACGTGGTCTATCACAGCATGACGAAGTTCATCAACGGCCACACCGATGTGGTCGGCGGCATGGTGATCGCGGCGACAGAAGAGCTCGGCACCACGCTCCGGAAGGGGTTCGCCTTTTTGGGCGGCTGCGTCGATCCTCACCAGGCCTGGCTGGCCTTGCGCGGCTTTAAAACCCTCGCCCTGAGGGTGCGGGCCTGCCAGAGCAACGCCCAGGTGGTGGCTCGCTGGCTGGAGGAGCAGCCCGCGGTCGAGTGGGTGCGCTACCCCGGACTCGAAAGCCATCCCCAGCACGAGCTGTCCAAGAAACAGATGGACGGCCCGGGCGCGTTGATCTCGTTTGAGGTCAAAGGCGGCATAGAGGCGGGCGCGAAGATGCTGGACCAGGTGGAGCTGGCGACCCTCGCGGTCTCCCTCGGCGGCATAGAGACGCTTATCCAGCACCCCGCGAGCATGACCCACGCCGCGATGCCGCGGGACTCTCGCGTGCAGGCGGGCATCACCGACGGCCTGGTCAGGGTGTCTGTCGGCTGCGAGGACGTGGACGACATCATCGCCGACTTTTCGAGCGCCCTGCGTCTGTAGTGGATTTTGCCGAGGGTGTCCGCCCGAGGGCCGAATCATGAACCTCGACCAAGGACCGGGTGCTCGGACACAACCCCGCCGCCGCTGTCTACAGCGGCTACTGGAAGCTCGGCCGCTAAAAGTCTCGCGGCGCGCATCCAAGATCTTTGATTGCGAAAAGCTCCATGAATGCACGATTGCCCTTTGTCAAACTCGTAGTACGATATCTTTGTTACAGATGAATTTTTGGGCACGTGCGCCTAAAAATTTTAAAACCCAAGACTGAGGTTTCTCGATGGAAACAAAGCTGGCCACAGGTGTTTTTTTCTTCCTCGCGCTGCCTTC
>JAABTR010000876.1 GCA_011389755.1 Deltaproteobacteria bacterium
CCAGGTCCTGGCGGCGCAGGCGGTGGAACCTCACTCTCGGTTTCGTCATACTCCTGCTCCGCTGGCGGCATCGCCGACGGCGCTTCCGGATCGGGCCGCTGCTCAGCACAGCCGTAGACAACTAGCAGTGAAGCTCCGAACAAGCATGCTATCCCTGTCTTGACTCTCAAGTCGCTCAATGTATACCTCCTGTTGCGGGTGTTTGATCACTACTCTCGCGGAGAGCGCACCTCTCGTGTGCAAGCGTCGTACCGCCGCGATCGCGGGGGTTTCTTCGCGTTTTCGGTCTCGCTCCCACATCGCGAGCGGCCTCAAAATGACACATGTTCAGAAAGCGAACCTACCTTCGAACCCTCCCGGCGCGCTTGCTGCTCTATATCGCGCTGCCGCTGCTGTTTGCGGTTGCGCTGGCCGGGACGCTGGTGATGGGAGCTCTCGAACGGCAGTTCGAGCGGCGTATGCAGGAGGATGTGCAGATGGTGGCGCGGGCGCTACAAAAGCCTGTCAGCCACGCACTCGAACGGCAACGAACCGGAAGCCTGCGTAGTGCATTCGAGTCGGCTCTCGACATCGGTCGTGTGTATGGAGCTTATCTCTATAGCGAGGACGGCACCTTGTTGGCGTCTCTCGGTACGGTGATGCAGGTACACCAGCCGGAGGGCGCTGCACGCCTGCGCCAGCGGCCGCGTGGTGGCGGGCATTATGGCAGGATCCAAGGTGAGCCTGTGTATTCGTACTATGTTCCGGTGAGACTCGGTGCAAACCGCGGCACCGGATTGCTCCAAATCACGCGTCGGAAGGCGGACATCGATACGTTCATGGCACAGCTACGCAAGGGCGGCATCGCCATCGTGGTCGCGCTCGCGCTCGTCATGACGGTGACCGTGATCCTGGGGTATCACGTAGCGGCAGGGGCGGCTTTTCAGAGGCTGCACGAGTCGATGGCCCGGATACGGGCGGGGGACCGGACGCACCGCGCCGAGGTTCGCGGGCCACACGAGGTGCGCAGCGTCGTGGAAGGGCTCAACTCAATGCTGGATTCGATTCAGAACGCCGAAAAACAGCTCGACCATGTCGGGGAGGAACGGCTCGATCTGCAAAACAGGCTCAGCGCGTCGGAGAAGCTTGCCTCGATTGGGCGGCTGGCCGCGGGGATTGCCCATGAGCTCGGCACGCCGCTCGGCACGGTCGCTGGTCGGGCGCAGCGGCTGATGCGACGCGATGACCTGCCGGCGCCGATGGTGCGCGAGCTCGAGTCTGTGACCACCGAGGTTCGACGCATGGAGCGGCTCGTACGCGAAGTCCTCGACTTCGGCCGGCGCGAAGGTCTTCGGCGCAGGCGGGTCGAGGCCAGCGATGTCCTTGGTGCCGTTCGGACAGCCCTGATCGCCCAGGGGCAAGTCCTCGAAGACGCACGCCTCGAGATCCGCGAGGCAGACACTCCGTTGTTTCTGAACGTCGACCCAGCCCGAATCGAGCAGGCCCTCGTTAACCTGGTCCGAAATGCCATCCATGCCTCGCCCGCGGGACTCGTGCGGGTCAGCTGGCATTCGAATGCAATGAGTGTTCGGTTTGTCGTCGAGGATGATGGCCCCGGTGTGCCTGCCGAACTGCACCGGCGGATTTTCGAGCCGTTCTTTACGACCGGAAGTGAAGAGCGAACCGGCCTCGGGCTTGCGATTGTCGCTGCCGTCGCATACGAGCATGGTGGAGAGGTGACGGTCGGCACGAGCGCTCTTGGGGGTGCGCGCTTTGAGCTGTCGCTGCCGCTCATCTCCGCTGGCCCTGAGACTTCGGGGGCTGTGGGGCCCCAGGAAATTGGTGCACATGCGACCTGAGCCCGGCACAGCACGACCGAGAATCCTCATCGTCGAGGATGACGCGGGGATGCGGCGCCTTCTCGACGACGAGCTCCGAGAACACGGCTACGATGTGACTGCCGTGCGCAACGTGGTCGAAGCATCCAGCGCTGTCGCGCAAGGTGAGCCGGATGCGGTCGTAGCGGACCTGCGGCTTCCGGATGGCAGCGCACTGGATCTGCTCGGAGAGGCCCGCCGGCTGGATCATCCGCCAGCATTCATCGTGATCACGGCCTTCGGCTCCATCGCGCAGGCGGTGGATGCGCTCAAGGCCGGAGCGGACGACTTTCTCACCAAGCCGGTGGATCTGGACCACCTCCGACTGCGACTCGAGCGTATGCTGGATGTGCAGCGGTTGAAGGGGCTGGTGCGCGAGCATCG
>JAABTR010000877.1 GCA_011389755.1 Deltaproteobacteria bacterium
GTCTCCGATCCGGTGCCCGACGAACTTCAGCAGCCACTCGTGGTCCATGGCGTCATAAAAACCGCGAATGTCCGCGTCGAACACCCAGCTCACCTTTCTCCGGACGATCCCGACCGTCACTGCGTCCAACGCATTGTGTGGACCGCGTCCCGGTCGGAATCCGTACGAAAACCCGAGAAAATCCTGTTCGTAGATCGCTCCCAGTACCTCCGCCGTCGCGCGCTGAACGATCTTGTCTTCCAGCGTCGGGATGCCCAGAGGGCGAACCCGCCCTCCAGCTTTGGGGATGTACTGCCTACGGGAGAATGGGGGCACGTTCTTCACTTAAAAAAGTTCGGTATTGTTTCGCCAATTGCATCACCTCTTCATCCCGAACAAGCACTCGACAGCCCGGCGTTCGCGGTCGCTCGGCCGCAAAACCGCAGACGGGTTGAACGCTCCCTCGCGGTGCTGCGAAACGTATCTTTACTAAAAAAGGCTACTGGGTCTCGAAGCGGTTGCGTCCGTTTTGTTTGGCGCGGTAGAGCGCCTCGTCGGCGCGACGCAGCATCGACGAGGCGTCGTCATCTGGGTGAAAGGAGGAGACCCCCACCGATATGGTGACCCGGGGCAGCTTTTGGCCCTCATTCCCGTCGATCGGCATCTTCTCGATGGAGCTCACGAGCCTCCCGGCCGCGATGCCGGCGCCTTCGAGGGGCGTGCCGGGCAGGATCACCGAAAACTCCTCGCCCCCGTAGCGCACCGCGATGTCCAAGGGCCGCAAGTTCTGCGCGATGCCGCGGGCCACCGCGGCCAAGGCGATGTCCCCGGCGGCGTGGCCGTAAGTGTCGTTGTAGTTCTTGAAGAAATCCACATCCACCATGAAGACGCACAGCGACATCCCGTCGCGCCTCGTGCGCTCCACGAGCCTGGGCAGACGGTCGTCGAGCCAGCGGCGGTTGTAAAGGCCCGTCAGCCCGTCGGTCATGGCATCTTTTTCGAACTGCCGCTGGAGCCTCGCGCTCTCGGCCAGGGAGAAGTTGTTGGTGCGCATGCGCTGGGCCAGAAGGAGCAAGAGGTTGGTCGAGAATTCGTGGGAGGCCCGCACGAGTCGCCAGAAAGTGGGCTCGTTGACGCACAGAAGGCGCGTCGGCCCGTCGGCCCTGACCCACGCCGACGCCGCGCTGCCGTCGATGACCGAGAGCTCTCCCACGGTCTGCCCCTCTTCGAGATGGGCCACAGGTGGGCTCTGCGCGCCCTCGAGACTCACCGATAATTGGCCCGAGAGCACCATGTACATGATCCGGTTCGCCTGCCCCTTCTCGAGCAGAACCTCGCAGGCTTCCAGGACCCTGACCTCGCAGTTCTCCATGAGCCCCCAGATGGACTCGATGGCCACCCGCCTGAGGATGTGAAATTTCTCGGACTTCTTACACCGAAGCTGCTCCGGAGTGAGCTTGGTTGGATTTTCCGAATGCTCCATATCGCTTCTCTCCTCGAAGGTGACGACGACAAAAAGATAAAGCGGCAGCTTCGTGGATTAGTTTACCCGGCCTGCCCGCTCGGGTCGGCGTCGCCTGCGCGCAGGCCCACCATGCGCAGAAGGTGCAGGGCGTTGGCCGTGGGGGCGATCCCACCGCGCAGGAGGTAGTCGAAGGTCATGGCGGGGCCACCTTCTGTGTCTTCGAATTTTTCGGTGAAGTAGACCCGATCGGCGCGCTCGGCCACACCGGGAGCCGTGGCGAGGGTCAGATCGTGGGAGGAGATGGCGCCGATGGCCCCGAGCTCCAGGAGGTGGACCAGGACGCTGCGCACGGCAATTTGTCGCTCGACGATATTGGTGCCCTGTAAGATCTCGTCCAGGAGAAAGACCACCGTCGTCTGCCTGCCGCGCGCCTCGTCGGCCTGGTCTACGATCCCCTTGAGCCGTCGCAGCTCGGCCATGAAAAAAGAGACCCCCTCTTCGATGGAGTCGCGCACCCTGAAGCTGGTGGCCAGCTCCAGCGGCGACATCTCGAGGGACCGCGCCGCCACCGGCCCTCCGGCCTGGCCCAAGGCGCACGCCACGCCGATGGAGCGCAGCAAGGTGCTCTTGCCCGACATGTTGGAGCCGGTCACCAGCAGGACACGGCCCACCGGGCCGAGACGCACGTCGTTCGCGACGCACCGCGTCGGCGGGATGAGCGGGTGGGCGAGCCCCTCGGCCCGAAAAACTCCCCGCTCGTCCGCGAGGATCTTCGGAAAGCACCAA
>JAABTR010000878.1 GCA_011389755.1 Deltaproteobacteria bacterium
GGGGGTCATGGAATCGAGCTCCACCTCCACCTCCAACTCAAGCGGGCTGACGTACACCACCTGGACGACCTTGAGCGAGCTGTTGTCCGGAAACTCCACCTTGGCCCCAAGCGGTTCCTCGTCCGTATCGGGCATCGGATCCCCATCACCGTCGCCTTTGTGCTCGGGAGGAGCGAACGCGATATTTTTCCCCTTGATGGTCAAGGTCGCACGCAGCGCTTCGTCCCCCGCGTTTCCGCTCTGGGCCGGCCGCTCGATCCACGTCGGCGAGACCGTAACGGTCGGAACCACCAACGAGACCACGTCTATCTTGCCCCGCGCCACCTGTTGCCCCGTGATGACCGCGACCTCCATCGACCTCGCGGGGGTTGAGTCCGACACGCTGACCACGACCTCCATCTGGGACGGCGACACGACCTTCTCCTCCAGCACCGTCACCTTGTCCGGCCTCTCGAAGGCCACGTGGCTCTTTTTCTGGACAAAATCCACATGGGCGCCCAGGATCCTCAGCTTCGTCCGCATCGCTCCCGCGGCGATGGTGGAGGGCAGCAGCGATATCGTCGGCTCCAGCCGGCGCTGCCGGACCAGCAGCCGGCCGCTGAGCACCGTACCTACGTCGCAGTAGAAAAAGGCGTCGTAGCCCCCGGCCGGGGCATCGTCGGCTATGGCGATGGAGGCGACGAGGGAGTTGTCGGCGCTCTTTTTAAGCTCCTTGACGCTAATCTTGTTGGACAGCTCCTCGCTCTGACTCTGGGCGAACCGCAAGAACTCGGGCTCAAAACCCCCGCACCGCGCGAATGTCGGCCCCTGGGTGGTCAAGGTGACGGACAGCCAGGACCCTTGCAGCGCCGAGGTGGGGCTGAAATAGAGCGCCGACGGCGGATCGCTGCTGCGCTGCGGAGGGCACCCTGAAAACACAAGGGCGACCATCGGCGCCAGAACAATTGAGAGCCAGGTCTGTCTCCATCTTGAAACCATCAACCAAGATGTTATCCTCGCCATGGAAAAAAATCTAACCCGACTCGGCTCGTAAAAACGAAAACCGACTGATGTCGGCCAAAGAAAAAACAAGGATCGGACCCCATGTACATACCCAAAGTCGAAGAGAGGCATCATTTTTGCTATAAATGCGCCAACGAAATCGATTTCAATCGCATCAAGATGCAACGCACGGACGAGTGCCCTCACTGCGGGCAGGACATGCACTGCTGCAGGAACTGTGAATACTGGGACCCCAACTCCCACAACCAGTGCAGAGAACACGTGACCGAGTACATCACGGACCGGGAGCGCGCCAACTACTGCACCCACTTTAACTTTAAAAACGGTCCCCATGACGCCAAGAGCGACAAAGACGGCGTTAAAGCCAAGCTGGACGCTCTTTTCAAGTGAGCATCGGATCGCGGTCCGGGACGGTGCGATCCCGGACCGCCCTCACGACAAGGAGCGCCTCCATGCAGAGTATGACGGGTTTCGGCAAAGGAATCGCCGAGCTGGGCACCGGGCGTATCGTCATCGAAATCAAATCGGTGAACCACAGGTTCCTCGAGATCCGCAGCCGGGTGCCCCGGGAGCTCTTGGCCGCTGAAGCTCGCATCGAGCAGCTCCTGCGCAAGCGCCTGTCTCGGGGCTACGTAACCGTCAATGTGTCCTACGAAGGGGACGTGTGCGGCTCGGCCAGCCTGAACACCGGCGCGGTCAGGCACCACCTCGCGGCCATCGAAAAACTGTCCATCGACACCGGCTTGTCCATGACGACCCTCGTCCCCATGCTGACGACCGCTCCGGACCTCTTCGTCAACCGCCCCGTCGACGATGAGTCCGGCGTCATGGAAGCGGCCGGGGCGGCGGCGGACGACGCCTGCTCCCAGCTCCTCACCATGCGCTCGCGCGAGGGGCAGTCCATGCGGGCCGATCTCGAGCGCCTCCTGGCCGGGATCGCTCAGACGGTGGATCGCATCGAAGAGCACGCCACGGGTTTCCCCGAAGCAGCCAAGCAGCGACTCCTCGAGCGCGTCGCCGCCTTGACCGCCAGAGACGATCTCACCATCGACTCGGGGCGCCTGGAGACGGAGATCGCCCTGCTCGCCGACAAAGGGGACGTGACCGAGGAGATCGTCCGGCTGCGCTCCCACGTCGAGCAGATGGGCCGCCTCTGGGACGAGAACGG
>JAABTR010000879.1 GCA_011389755.1 Deltaproteobacteria bacterium
CGCCATGTGGCAGGTGGTGCACCGGCCGACGGGAGAATCCTCGTTTTTCGGAGTGTACAGCGCGCCGCCCATCCACGCGCCCACCTGCATGTGAACGGCCACCGCCTTCGCCACCTTTCCGTGAGCGTTGGCGAGCGTGATGTCGTCGTAAACCGGCTCTTCGCCGCCGACCGTCACGTCTCTTTCGGCGTCGACCTGAATCGCGGCGACGTCGCTGAGCGAAACGTCGGCGAATGGTCCGTGCTGCGCATGGCACACGAGACACATGGTGTTGTCTTTATAAGACGTGGTCCCAAATTCGATGTCATCCCTCGTCATCTGGGCCGGGGCCCCTTTGAGGCTGTGGGGGTTGTGGCACGAGGCGCAGGTGAGCTTCTCGTACGGGTTTTCGGCGTGAGCCGAGCGCAGCATCTCGGGGAGCTGCTGGGAGTGGGCGCGGCCGTGTGTCCCATCCGGCCACGAGTGGAACGTGCCCTCGGACCATTTGTTGCCCGGCGTGGGCAGATTGTAGTTGGCGTAGAAGTCCTCCAGGTCGTAGACGCCGGGGACGAAGACGCCGTTACCGAGTCCGTCCAGGTGGGTCTCGTCGAACGCGTACTTGAAGATCCCCGCGGGGGTCTGGCTCTTGCCGGCGTGGGAGGCGTGGCACTGACCGCAGGTTTCGCGCGAGGAGCGCGCGGTCAAGAGCCGGGGGTTGATGATTTCGGTGACGTCTCCACTGCTCGCGTGCTCGGAGCCGGGGCCGTGGCAGCGTTCGCAGGTGATATTCAGGTCGATGTAGTCGTATGCGGTGACGACCCCTTTGTGGGTCTCCTCACCCTCCACGACATCTGTATACTCGATCTGCAAGCCGGTGGTGTGGCAGCCGGCGCAGTTGCGCGAGATCGTGTTGGTGGGCGGGCACCAATGTTCAGGGCCTTTCTGCCAGAACTTCGGGCCACCCACGTCGTACTCTCCGGTCAGGAATGGAGAATCTTTAGGAGTCGCGTCCTGGACCAGGTAGACCGGCAGGTAGGCGACGTAGTCTTGCTTTCTTCCCTCCTCTTCCCCCCACGGTATTCCATTTTCTTCCATCAAATTTTTCAGGTAGGGCACGTCTTGAACCCTCGCGAGGTAGCGCTGCTTGCCCTCTCCGAAGTTCGGGTGCGTGTCATCCACCTTATGTTCCGGATCGAGGTAGCCCTCGCCCCAGTTGCCTTCGCCGCCGATGGTTCCAGCCACGGGGATCCAGACCGCGTTTTGTGGGGTATCATCGAAGCCTGAGCAGTCGAGATCGTCCGCGGGCAAAGAGATCTCGTCCACCTGCTGCGGATAGAACTTGAAGAGGTACTGCCGCTCTCCGGCTTCGTCGTCCCTCGTGCACAACACGAGGTTGACCTTACCCTCGCCGTCCAACGGATCCTGGACCATGAGCAGGGTGCCATTGGGGGCAAGGGGCAAGTACTTGTCCTCCAACTCCGGCTCCGGCTCCGGCCACAGCTCCGGATAGACGAGGTGGTCTGTGCCCTCTGTGACGAAACGCGAGTGAATAGAAGCCGCCACGCCGTCCACGATGTCTGGGTGCATGCCCGTGACCGCGTGGCAAGACGTGCAGCTGTCCCCGCCGACCCACGTAGCCGCGGCCGATGGGCGCCCGGGCAAGACGATGGTCACATCGGTCTTGTTTTGACCATCTGCGATGAACAAAGAGCTGTGCAGCTCGGCGTCCAGGTAGGCCTCCGACGGTGCGGCGGCACGGAGATACACGTGGCCTGGAGAGACTCCCGAGAGGGTGAAGGTCCCGTCCGCGCCGCTCGTCGCGACCGGCGTCTGTCCTTCTATCGAAACTAGAGCGCCCTCGACGGCATCCCCGGCGGCGTCGACGACCTGGCCGGTGATGGTCGCCGGGTTGGTGACTTCGTCCGACCCCAGCGTTATCACAACCGTCGTGGTTGCGCCGCCTGCGACTCCGATGAAGGACGACGCCGAGCCGGTGCCTTCGAGGCTCGCGTCGATGCGGTACGCGCCGACCGGGACGTCCGAGAGGCTGAACTGCCCCTGGGCGTTCGTGGTGACCGTCTCGGTGATCGGGCTCGTGGTGATCGTCACGCCGCCGAGCGCGGCGCCGTCTGCGCCGTTGACGGTCCCAGAGATGCTGCCGGTGCCGACCGCGTC
>JAABTR010000880.1 GCA_011389755.1 Deltaproteobacteria bacterium
ATGAGCTGCTCGGTGTTGATTTCGGCCATGATCTCAAACTCCTTAGACTAACAAGCGAAGGCGATGAAGCTTTCGCGATATCTTCCTTTCAACCAGTCCCTCAGTCTTCCTCCAGCTGGCGCTTTCGCGCATCGAGCAGGTAGGCAAAGTTCTGCTGGGGCGCGTTGAGCTGGGCGACCAGGTTCTGCATCGGCGCCATGAAGGTGGCGAGCAGCTGGCTGCGCAACTCATCCTTGCCGGGCATGGTTGCCAGGACGTTCTCGACGTTAGCAGCGGACAGCACGTCGGCTTCGACGACGCCTGCCTTGACCTTGAGCTTTTTGTTTGCCTTGGCGAAGGTCTTGATGACTTTCGCTGCGGCGCCGGGCTCTTCATAAGACCAGGCGATGCCGGTCATCCCCTTGAGCACGGGCCCGAGGGCGTCGGCGTAGGGGAGATCATGGATGGCCTGCTGCACGAGGGTGTTTTTGACGACCTTGTACTCGACGCCTGTCTTGCGGAACTCCTCGCGGAGCTGGGTGACATCTTCGACGGTCAAGCCGGCGAAGTTCACGAAGACCGCAGAGACCATGCGATCGAACTTGTCGCGGATCTCGGTGATGCTGGCGGTTCGTTCAGCGCGATTCATGGCTCACCTCACCTCTCCGGCCGCGTCCGAGGTATCGACCCGGACCCCTGGCCCCATGGTCGAGGACAGGGCGATGCTCCTGAGGTAGGTGCCCTTCGCGGTCGACGGCTTGACTCGAATCAGCGCCTGAACGAGAGCCCGGGCGTTTTCGACGAGTTTGTCGTCGGGGAAGGACAGCTTGCCAATGCGGCAGTGGACGATCCCAGCCTTTTCCACACGGAACTGGACCTTGCCAGCCTTGGCCTCCTGCACCGCCTTGGCGACGTCGAAGGTGACCGTGCCGACCTTGGGGTTGGGCATCAGTCCGCGTGTTCCGAGGATACGTCCGAGTTTGCCGACGGAGCTCATCATGTCGGGTGTGGCGATCACCCGGTCGAAGTCGAGGAAGCCTTCTTGGACGCGCTGGATGAGCTCATCAGATCCAGCGAAATCCGCACCCGCTTCGCGGGCCTCGCGCTCTTTGTCGCCTTTGGCGAAGACCAGCACGCGCACGGACTGTCCGGTGCCGTGGGGCAATACGAGCGCCCCGCGCACCATCTGGTCGGCGTACTTCGGGTTGACCCCGAGGCGCACGGCAATCTCGACGGTCTCGTCGAACTTGGCGTACGCCGTTTTCTTCACCACGGCGATGGCTTCCTCCAAGGTATGTCTGGTCGCGCGGTCGACTTGTTCGATTGCCGCGCGATGTTTCTTGGCGACTTTCCTCATCGCACCTCCTTTTTCGGCTCTCGCCTCCCACGGTGCGCCATGTCCCGTGGTGCGGGGTTGGACACGCTCGGCGCATCCTTTAATTCGACGAACAGACGTTCCGTTAGTCTTGGACCCGAACGCCCATGGACCGCGCAGTGCCCGCGATGGAGTTCATCGCGGACTCGACGTTCGTCGTGTTTAGATCCTTGAGCTTGAGCTCCGCGATTTCGCGCAGCTGGTCGGTGGTGATGCTACCGACCTTGATTTTGTTGGGCTCCTTGGAGCCGGTTCCAGGCTTCTTGGCCGTCGACAGGCCCGCGGCCTTCTTGATCAACACAGACGCCGGGGGCGTCTTCATGATGAAGGAGAAGGATCGATCCGCGTAGACCGTGATCAACACGGGGATGATCATGTCTCCCTGGCTCTGCGTCCTGGCGTTGAAGTCCTTGCAGAACGCCATGATGTTGACGCCGTGCTGGCCGAGGGCCGGCCCGACCGGCGGCGAGGGGTTCGCCTTGCCAGCAGGCAACTGCAACTTGATGAAGCCGACGATCTTCTTCATTGCTCTTCCATGCTCCCAGCGCCCGCGCCGTGCTCAGTGACAAGCTCGGGGGGCTGGTCCTAGCGCTTTTCCACTTGGCTGAACTCGAGCTCGACCGGGGTGGCCCGACCGAAAATCGATACCTTGACGCGCAGCTTCTGCTTCTCCGGCTTCACTTCTTCCACCGTACCGGAGAAGTTCGCAAACGCGCCGTCAATGACTCTCACCTCGTCGCCCTCTTCAAACGTCACGCGAGGCTTGGGCTTCATCGCCCCCTCCACCATGCC
>JAABTR010000881.1 GCA_011389755.1 Deltaproteobacteria bacterium
CGGTCACGACTGCTCAGCGGCTGTCCCGGCTCGCGGCTGATCCGGCGGGCTGCCTCCCCCAAAGAAAACCACATCACCTGCAAATTTTCGTTGTATTTGCTTTTTACCGCTCGATGGAGATCTCTTCGGGAGCCAGAACGATTTCGATCCGGCGATTGCGATTCTTTCGGTGCTTGGAGACAGGGCGGTACTTGGAAAAGGCGACCGCGGCGAGTCGGCCGGGATCGACCCCGACCTCATCCTCGAGATAGTGCACGACATTGACGGCGCGCGTTGCGGACAGCTCCCAGTTGCTCAGAAATTTTTCGTTGTCCTCGGAGACGGGCACGTCGTCGGTGTGCCCCTGGACCCAGATCTGCTTTTTCGGAAAGTCCTTGAGAGCGTTCCCCAATTTAGACAGGACCTTTTTGCCGCCGCCGGTGAGCTCGGCTTCCCCAAATGGAAACAGAACCTTGTCCACCAGCTGGAGCGTGACCCGGCCGTCTTGAGAAGAGAGCTCACCTTCCGCATCGCCCAGGGCCTCCTTGAGCTGTTTGGACATGCTGTCGAGCTCGTCTTCTTTTTTCTTGATGCGGGCTTTTTCCTCTTCAGCCTCGGCTTGGCTCCTGGCGAGTTCAGCGTTCGCTGCCGCGGTGAGCTCGGCGACATCTCGCTTGGCGTCCTCGAGGGCAGCTTGTGAGGCCTTGGACTTTTCGAACAGGTAGTAGCCACCCGCCGCGCTCGCGCCCAAAACGATAAGAGTCAATAGCCATGGAGCCTTGCTGGCGGGGCGCACTTGTCCGTACTCACTCATTTTCAACTCCTGCACGTGTTGTTGACCAAACATGATTATATGGGTACTTCGTACCGGGTCCAGCGCTGTATAAATGACGGGAAAACCGAGCCTGAACACAACCGGTCGGAGGCTGCGCGGCATGTCTGACAAGGGCGATTCTGAGCGTTCACTCTTCTCCAAAATCGGATGGGCGCTCCTGGGATTACTCGGCCTTTTGTACATCATCAACCCCGGAGCCGGCGTTATCGAGCTGCTGCCGGACAACATCCCTTTTGTGGGAAATCTGGATGAGGCCACGGCGGCCTACCTGTTGCTGGCGAGCCTAAAAGCCGTCTTCGGCTTGGATCTCATCCCCAAGGGTTCCAAAAAAGGCCAAAAGATAAAAAAAATGGGATAATCCCGCCGCTCGAGCGCGGCCTGATTTACCCGGTGGCCTTGCAGTCGGCGAACGGCCGTGCGAGGACCTCTTGCGATGGGCCAAAAGAGAAAACATGCTCAAAGAATTCAAAGAGTTCGCCATCAAAGGCAACGTCATCGACATGGCGGTCGGGATCATCATCGGGGCCGCGTTCACTACTGTGGTCAAGTCACTGGTGGACGATGTGATCATGCCGCCTCTCGGATCGTTGACAGGGGGCCTCGATTTCTCGCAGAAGTACATTGTCCTCCGACCGGGTGCCGCTGCCGGACCATACGAGACGTTGGCTCAGGCCAAAGCCGACGGTGCCACGGTGCTTGGTTATGGGAACTTCATCACAGCCGTAGTGGCATTTTTGATGGTGGCGATGGTGCTGTTTTTCGTGGTGCGGTGGATGAACCGGCTGCGGCGCCCTGACACGCCCGCGGCGCCCAACACCAAGGCCTGTCCGTTTTGCAAGTCATCCATCGATAAAGCCGCGTCTCGCTGCCCCCATTGCACGTCGACCCTAGAAACGGCCGAGGGCCTATGACTGCGTCGATGCTCTTCGATTGGCTGCTCGTCATTTCAGGGCTGGCGATCCTCGTCGGCGGCGGCGAGGCGCTCGTGCGCGGAGCCGGCGGCGTCGCCCTGCTCGCGAAGATAAACCCCGCCGTCGTCGGCCTGACCATCGTCGCGGCCGGCACCTCCATGCCCGAGCTCGTGGTGTCGCTTCAATCGGCGTTCGAAGGCAGCCCAGGCATCGCCGTGGGCAACATAGTCGGCTCCAACCTCTTCAACATCGCCGCCATTATCGGTCTGACCGCGCTCATAAGACCTCTTCGCATTCAGGGCAACACCGTGCGCCTCGAGTGGCCCGTCATGATGCTGGCGGCCTTCCAGTTTCATCTCCTCACCCGGGACGGCAGCCTCGATCGGCTCGAGGGCGGATTCCTGCT
>JAABTR010000882.1 GCA_011389755.1 Deltaproteobacteria bacterium
GCCGACGCGTCCGAGCGCGGGCCGTGGCCTCCTTGGGACGCGGAGGAGGGGATCGGGCTGCGCATTGTCGACGTGGCGCGGCACCTGCCTCGGGACAACGCCGCCGTGGTGGATGTGGGCATCAAGGCGGCGCCGGGAGGTCAGAGCAAGGAGGTGGTCGTCGAGGTCGAGGTGGCCAATTTTTCGAAACGGGAGCGGGTGGGGCTCGAGGTGTCCCTCGAGGTGGGCGAGATGACCCTGGCCAAAGGGACCGTCGACATCCCGGCCGGCGGCCGGGCCAAGAAGACGTTCTCCCACCGGTTCAAAAATGAGGGGGTGCAGCGGGGGGTGGTGCGCATCGGCCACGACGCGCTGGCGGCCGACGATGAGAGGCACTTCTCGCTCCTCGTGGGCAACGCGGTGCGCGCCCTCGTGGTGGACGGCGATTACAGGCCCGGGTCGTATCGAGACGAGGCGTTCTACCTGATGAAGGCCCTCGAGACCCCGTCGCCTGGCGAGGTCCCCATCGAGCCGGTGCTGGTGGACGTGGAGGCGGCCGAGGCAAGCCCCCTCAGCGGGCACGACGTGGTCTTTTTGGCCGGGGTGGAGGACCTGCCGGTCACGTTCGCGGGGCGCGTCGGCGACTTCGTCTCCCGTGGAGGCGGGCTGTTTGTGTCGGCCGCCGGCTCCGGCGGGGCGCTGGAGCTGCTGTCAGGCGTGCTGCCCGGCCGGGTGCGCTCGGTCCGAGGGGCCGGGGGCCGGGCCCGCTCTTTTCGCATCGCGGCCTACAACCGGGGCCACGCGGTCTTCGAGCCCTTCGGCGAAGGCGCAACCGGGCTCGAACAGACGGGGATCGAGAAGCACTGGCTGGTGGAGCCCGAGCCCCAGGTGGAGCGGGAGACGCTCATCGAGCTTGTGGGCGGCCTGCCCCTGCTCCTCGAGAGGCGGGTCGAGAAGGGAAGGGTGATGCTGCTCACCACGACCATCGACCGGGACTGGACCGACTTGCCCATCCGCCCCGGGTATCTGCCGCTCGTCCAGCGGGCGGCCCGGTACCTGGCCGGGCGGCTCGACGAGCGGGGAGACAGGCGCGTCGAGGTGGGGAGCCCGGCGCGCATCGAGGTGACCGAGGGGATGAAGAGGCTCTTGGTGGTCTCCCCGGGCGGCACCGACCACGTCTTCGCGGCAAAGAGCCTGGCCGAGCGCAGGTTCATCGATTTTGCGCAGACCACCTTGCCGGGCCACTACGACGTCTGGGCCGAGATCCCCGGCTTCGGGGGCCTGCGGCAGCTGCTGGCCTTGGGGTTTTGCGTCGTGACCGCCCCGTCCGAGTCGAACCTCGAGCCCAAGATCCCGGCGAGCCCGGGGAACGTGGAGAGGGTTTTGGCCCCGGTCGAGGGCCGGCTGCCCATCTGGCCCCACTTGCTCGTGGCGGCTGTGCTGCTGCTGCTTTTGGAGACCTGGCTCGCGGGCCAGGGGCTGCGCCGCTCGCATCTGAGGGACCGGGTCGCAAAGGAGAGCGCCAACTGAGTTGGCACAGGTGTTCAATTGAGTTGGCGGCCGGCTCTCTCGCAACAGCGGCGAGACACCGGAATCGTTCATTTTGAAGACTGGCCGGCGTTTTGCTTGTACACTCTGCACAGGAGCGCGAGCGTGGCGACCTTTGTTGCTTTCGCCACGACGAAAAGGTAAAATGTCTCCTCGGAAATGTAGAAAATTCTCTAAAGAGCTTTGTCTCGCCGCGTAGGGAGGATGAAAATGACGAAGAAGATCGCCCTGGCCCTGTTGGCCTTTTGTGTGATGGGCGCGTTCGGCTTGGGTTGTATGGACCGCGAGCCCGCCCCGATCTGCCCGGTGCCGATCCAGGTGACGAGCAACGAGGTCAGGATGTCCGGGTACGATGGGGTGGACATGCTGGTGGTGGTGGACAACTCCGGTTCCATGGCGGAGGAGCAGGAGATCTTGGCCACCGGCTTTTTCACCCTCATCAACGCCCTGGTCAACCCGCTGGAGTCGTCGGAGACCCCGACGAGCGCCGACGACGTCCGGGTGGCCGTCGTCAGCTCCGATATGGGCCTGCAGTGGGGCGGAAAATTATCGTCGCCTGCAAATCCGGACTACACATGTGATATCAAAAACGGCGGGGACAAC
>JAABTR010000181.1 GCA_011389755.1 Deltaproteobacteria bacterium
CAGCACATTGTGAGCATGCATCGCAAGTATCATCCGAGGGGATGACGAGACCCGTCGTCTCGCCGTTATCAAAAAAATTTCTAAACGAAATGAGTTCAAGAAAGGGACGAGCATGGCAATCCAAGAAAAAGGCAAAGAGATCATCGTTCTCGATTCGACCTTTGCGAGCAACGTGGGCAGCGGCGAGCTGGAGGACGCGGCGCGGCAAGGCAGGCAGGTCCTCGAGAGCGGCGATGGCCCCGGCCGTGAGTTCACCGGCTGGCTGGACCTGCCGACCCGCGTGACCGACGATGACCTCGGGCAGCTCGCGCGGGCTTCGGATGAGATTCGCAAGTGCGACCTGCTCGTCACGGTCGGCATCGGAGGCTCCTACCTGGGGGCCAAGGCCGTGATCGAGGCCCTGTCCGAGCCCTTCGCCCCAGGGTTCGAAGTGCTATTCGCCGGGCACCAGCTCGATGCCGACTACCACCAAGGCCTGCTCGGCTACCTCGAGGGCAAGGACTTCGCCGTCAACGTCATCTCCAAGTCCGGCACCACCACCGAGCCGGGCGTGGCTTTTCGGTTGCTCCTCGATGAGCTCGTGCGCCGGCACGATCGCGATGGGCTGCGCCGACGGGTCTTCGTCACGACCGACGAGAAAAAGGGCAAGCTGCGCCCCCTGGTGGATGATCTGGGGTTGTCGAGCTTCGTGGTCCCCGACGACGTCGGGGGGCGCTACAGCGTGCTGACCCCGGTGGGCCTCCTCCCCATCGCCGCGGCGGGCTTTGACATCGAAGCGCTGCTAGGCGGCGCCAAGGAGATGGCCGCGTCCCTTCGAGATCCGGCAGCCGACAGCCTGCAGCGCAATCCGGCCATGGCGTACGCGGCGTATCGCAACGCGGCTTACCGATCCGGCCGCAAAATCGAGGTGCTGGCGAGCTACACGCCGCGGCTGTCTTTTATCTCCGAGTGGTGGAAGCAGCTGTTCGGGGAGTCGGAGGGCAAGGGCAAAAAGGGCATCTTCCCGGCGTCGGTGAATCTGACCAGCGATCTGCACTCCATGGGGCAGTGGCTGCAAGACGGGGAGCGCACGGTCTTCGAGACCATCTTGGACGTGGAGCGGGCCCGCGGCCTGACCATCCCCAAGGCGCCGTTGATGGACGATGGGCTCGGGCATCTCGACAGCCGCGATCTGCACGAGGTGAACCGCACGGTGCTTCAGGCGGCGGCCCAGGCTCACTTCGACGGGGATGTCCCGTGTCTGCAGATTCGAACCCAAGAGATACAAGAGAGCACCATCGGCGCGCTCTTGTATTTCTTCGAGTACAGCTGCGGCGTCTCCGCCTACATGCTCGGCGTCAACCCGTTCGATCAGCCGGGTGTCGAGGCCTACAAAAAGAACATGAAGCGGTTGCTCGGTTGAGAGGTGACGCGAGCGAGGGGGCCGGTCAGCCGGGGTTCATCGTGATGACGAGAGGGTGCTGCCAGTTGACGAGCAGCACCGCGTAGGTGCCGACGTCATCGTGCCGGGGGCGCTGGACGATCTCGATGATGCCCAGGTCCGACATGGCGGTGAGCAGCTCTTTGCGCTCGCTGTTGTTCTTGAGCGGAAACCCTTCATTCATCTCTCTTAAAAACGGACCGAGCCAGATCTCCTGGATCCGGCCCCTGCGCCTTTGAAACTCGAGCAGCATGCGGGTGCACCGCTTCAGCTCGAGCATGGCGTGCTCATCGTCGACCATCGCCTCGAGCTCCCCCATGGTCTCGGGCATGCCCCACTTCGCCGTAAACTCCACCTCCTCGGCAGGGACAGGGGGGCGGGACGGTCGCGCCGGGCTGGGCTCCGGGCGCGAGAGGCGTTCTTCGCGGTCCACGGCCGGGCGATCACTGCCTTCGGCGGTGACGTCGTCCCAGAACGCGGGCTGGCGCTTTTCGGCCGGCAGGAGCTCAACCGGGTCGAGGTAGCTGTCCGAGCCGACGATGGACAAGAGATCTCCGGACATGGCGTGCCGGGGACTCACCATGAGCACCCGCCGGGCGTTTTGACGGATGCGCTCGGCCACCGGGATGTAGTCTCTGTCTCCGCCGACGATGACGAAGCTCTCGATGTCCTCGCGGCGAAAGAGCAGCTCCATGCAGTCGATGGCCAAGACCAGGTTGGCTTGGCTGCGCTGGGACTTTGCGAGGGAGTGGACCGGGGTGATGCCCATCAAGGCGAGATCGTTTAGGAAGATGCGCACCGACGAGTAGTCGAGCGGGGCGTAGGCCCGCCCGATGACCAGGGTATACCCCTGCTGCTGCGACAGGTGCTCACGCAGCCTCTGCAGAACCTCCACCGTCAGGTCCGCGGCGTTGTGGTACTCGTCTTTGAGAGCGAGATAGAGATTTTCCAGATCGATGAGAACTGCGCTGAGCACCCGTTTTTCCATCGTGACCACTCTTTCTCCGGCTCTTTAGACGGCCGGGTGAATCGAGCGGCAATCATAAGCGACGGAATCCAAACGTCAAACCGGCTTTTAGTAACCGGCCTCCAGGTCGCGGAGGTTTTGTTGGATCATCTGGATGTTTCCCTGGTTGCGCTGCTTGGCAGGGACCTCATCGTAAATTTCCAGCGCTCTCTCCCAGGAGCTGCGCGCTTTGTCTTCGTTGTGTTTCTCTTTGTGGATCACTCCGGCGTTGGCTAGCGCGATGGCTGCCCGGACCCGGGTCTTGCCGGGAAACCGCAGGTAGATCTCGGCCGCGCGCTCGTAGTGCTCGAGGGCCATGTCGCTGTCTTTGAGCTCCACCGCCATCTCCGCCGTTTGAAAGTGGGCCTCGGCTTGTTCGACGGAGAGCCCTTCGTGGCTGTCGAGCAGCGCGGCCGCCTCGAGATAGTGGTCGAAGGCGGTCTGGTAGTCCTTCTCGGAGAACGCCATGCCCCCTTGGCCCATCAAGAAGTTGGCCCGATCCATGACATCGGGTTCGACCTGCTTTTCGGCGCTCGACGCCTGCGCGGGTGGCTTGGGATTCTTGGCGCCGCAGGCGCAGGTGCCCAAAGCGACGAGGGCCGCTAGTAAAACTTGCCGCATTCGAGAAACTGCCTTGGTCATAACTGCCTCCTTAGAAACTTGAAATTGATGCTTTATTGAATTCATACCGCAAACGGTTACTGTTTGGGTAATTAGTTGAAAGAAAAGGAAAGGCAAAATGACCTTGGACCACACTATGAACCGGGACGCCCTCGAGGAGCTGGCCCGCGGTACCCGGGAGCGGGTCGAAGAAATCCGGAACCGAATCGTCGCCGAGGCGGGCGCCATGTCGACCTCGAACCTGTGCGCCGCGTTTGACGCCATGGACGCCCAGCTCGACGGGAGCTTGGGGCTTTTGGGGCTCTACGAGAGCGTTCACCCCGAGGAGGCCACCCGCAACGCGGCCGAGGCAGGGCGGGCCGATTTGTCGAACCTCGCGTCCCGGCTGGGTTTGGACAAGGAGCTCTACGATGCGCTGGCGCCCCGGGGGAAATCGAGCGAGCCGGAGCCCATAACGAGGAGGTTCGTGGAACACACCTTGAGGGACTTTCGCCGCTTCGGGGTCGACAAAGACGCGCAGACCCGCGATCGCATCGAGCAGAAAAAAAAGGAGCTCATCGAGCTCTCCCAGACCTTTGGGCGCAACATCCGCAGCGACACCCGGTTCGTCGAGGTCGAAGACCCCGCCGAGCTCGAGGGGCTGCCCCAAGACTACATCGAAGCAAGAAAGACGAAGGGCGGCGCGAAGCTCAAGATCTCCACCGACTACCCCGACTTTATGCCGGTCATGAGCTATGCCAAAAGCGCGGAGCTGAGGCGCAGGCTCTCCTTCGAGTATCAAAACCGGGCCCATCCCCAAAACGAGCGGGTCCTCGTGGAGCTGCTCCAAAAGCGCTTCGAGCTCGCCGGTCTGCTCGGCTACTCGAGCTACGCGAGCTACGCGGCCGAGGACAAGATGATCCGCACCGACGAAGCCATCGCTCGGTTTGTCGAGGAGATCCTCGAGCTCTCCTGGCCGCGAAGCGACAAAGACTACGCCACGCTGCTCGAGCGCAAGCGCAAAGACGAGGCGGGCGCGCAGGTCATGCACGACTACGAGCGCGCCTACTATGCCGAGCTGGTCCGCGCCGAGACGCTCGGCTACGACTCCCAAGAGATAAGACCCTATCTCGAGTACTCGAAGGTCAAACACGGGGTGCTCGCCATCGTGAGCCGAGTCTTCGGCATCGAGCTGCGGCGCAGCGGCGATCCGGCGTGGCATTTGTCCGTTGAGACTTACGACGTCTACGAGTCCGGCGAGCGCTTGGGCCGCTTCCACTTGGACATGCACCCGCGGGAGGGGAAGTACAAGCACGCGGCCATGTTCCCCATACGCACCGGAGCCCAAAACGGTGAGCTCCCCGAGGCGTCCTTGGTCTGCAACTTCCCCGATCCCGGCGCCGGGGCCGGCCCCGGCCTGATGGAGCACAGCGACGTCGTGACCTTTTTTCACGAGATGGGACACCTGCTCCACCACATCCTGGGAGGCAAACAAAAGTACGTGCGGTTCGGGGGGGTGGCGACCGAGTGGGACTTCGTCGAGGTGCCTTCGCAGCTCTTCGAGGAGTGGGCCTATAGCTACGAGACGCTGTCTTTGTTTGCGGTGCACCACGAGACCGGGCAGAAGATCCCCGAGGATTTGGTGGACAGGCTCCGCGCGGCGCGCAGCTTTGGACGCGGGGTGTCGGTGCGGCAACAGATGTTCTACGCGGCGTTGTCGCTGCGTTACCACACAATGGATCCTGGTGGGCTCGATCCGACGGCGGTGCTCGATGAGGTCCAGACGCGCTACAGTCCCTTCCCCAGGGAGCCGCAGACGCATTTTTTCGCCAACTTCGGTCACTTGGACGGCTACTCGGCGCTTTACTACACCTATATGTGGTCGCTCGTGATAGCCCGGGACTTCTTCGAGACCTTTCGCGCCCGCAGCCTGCTCGACT
>JAABTR010000182.1 GCA_011389755.1 Deltaproteobacteria bacterium
TTTACTACACCTATATGTGGTCGCTCGTGATAGCCCGGGACTTCTTCGAGACCTTTCGCGCCCGCAGCCTGCTCGACTCTGACCTGGCGATCAAGTACCGCAAGAGCGTTTTATCCGCCGGGGGGTCGAAGGACGCGGCGGAGCTGGTCAGAGATTTTCTCGGCAGAGACTACAGCTATGAGGCCTACCGGCGCTGGTTGGAAGAATAACCCTCACAAAAAGATCTCCCCCTTTGGCGCATCGATAGAGCCTACTCGTGGATCACGACGCGGGTCCCGGCGTTTTCCTTTGTGGCGACCACGCCGTGCAGGCCCGCCTGCAGCTCGGGGCCGGTCCAGCTGAAGAGCCTGTGGGCGTCGGGAGGGCTTAAGTTGATGCACCCGTGGGAGCGCACGCGGCCGAAGCGGTCGTGCCAAAAAGCCGTGTGCAGGGCGTAGCCGTCTTGGTAGTATTGGGTCCAGGGGACGTCTTCGATGGAGTAGGACTCGTCGCCGGCGGCGGTGTCGTCCATGGTTATGGAGACGTGTTTTCCGTATATCCGGAAATCGCCGGTGGGGGTCTCGTAGTCCTTTCGGCCCGTGGAGATGATGGTGGCGAAGACCGGCTCGGCGCCCTCGTAGGCCACGAGGGTCTGCTCAGAGAGGTCGACGTCGATCCAGCGCTCGCCCTCTTCGAGGTCGGCCGGCGGCTCGCTGTGCCTCGCCACCGCGGCCACGCGGTCAAACAGATAGAGCCCATCGTCCACCCGGACATAGCGGCGGTTTTTTCGCGTCATTTCGCCCAGATAAGGCAGGACTTCGTAGCGCTCCACGCCGCGAACGCCGTCGAGCGGTCCACCCGGCTCGTCCTGCCTTAGGAGCCTCACACCCCCGCCCACCACGAAAACGAGCGGCAGAGACTGCTCGCCTGTGAGCAAGACGCCCTCGAAGCTCGAGGGGCGCGGCTCGGCCAAGCGGTCCTCGGGGATGAAGCGGCCGCGGACGGTGCGCCGAAAGTCTCCCACCTCGCTCTCGACGAGGCCGTCGATGCTCACGTAGAAGCCTCTGGCCATGCGCAGGTGGAGGTAGGGTGGGAAGGCGTCGGGATCTTCTAAGTCGGTGTCGGTGTCGGTGTCGGCGTGTTCGCCTTGGCTGAGAAGCTGCTCCGACGGCGGCGGGGCGTTCTCCAGCTCTCCCAGCTCGGCCGCTTTTTTGAGCACATCTTCGAGCCCCCTTTTGTCGAGCTCCCCGTCTTGTCCGCCGGTGGTGGCGAGACGCTCGAAGAGCCGCGCGACGTCGCCGGCTTCTTCGCCCGTGGGGACGCGCCAGTACTGAGGGGTGCTGTCCGCGGACACGAAGCGGTATCCGTAAGGCAGCGGATTATCCAGGTTTGGCTGCACCGGAGAGGGCGCGAAGGTCACCGGCTCGTCCGAGACGATCACGCCGACGCCGTTGCAGACGTAGTAGCCGCCGGGAGAGACCTCGTACCATCCCCGCTCGCACCCCTTTGTGGAGAGCCGCTTGGACACGCGAAATTGAGCGCCGCGTCTGAAGTAACCGACGACGTGACCGTCTGCGGCCGGTTCGGCCTTGACCTGGGTGTGAAAGTGGAACGCCACCGCGTGCATGGGGAAGGTCTGCGGCGGGGGCGGGTCAGCTTCGTCTGCCTCGGATTCGTCTGCCTCGGGATCTTCGGCCTCGAGTATTTCGTCGGCGGCCGGCTCCTGCTGGTGCTTCGGCTCGAGCTCCGGAGTCATCGTGGTGGGCATCTCCTCTTCGAGGAGCTGTCTTTCGTTGACCAAGGTGGGATCGACCTGCCTGCCCTCTCCCACGTCGACCTCTTGCTCGGCTGCGTGGGAGAGCCGAGGCTCGTAGGGATCGAGCGGAGAGGCGTCACCGCCGTCAAAGCAGCGCCAAAACCCGAGGGCCGACAGGGCGCCCAGCGCTGAGGCGACGAGGAAAGTCCTAAACGGGGAGATGGGCTGTTTGTCCGTCGAGTTGACGCTTCGCCGAGCCGAACGCGTGTTCGAGGCCTTCTTCGGCGGCCTCCGGGGCCCCTTGGCCTGGGTTTTCCCTGCCGAGGGGCGTCCTTTCAGTGGACGTGCGGTCTTCTTGTTCGACGTGAGCTTCAAAAACGGTGTTTTCGAAGAGCGTGCCATGGTCACACCTTTGAGCGAATCGGGCCGCCGTGTCCAGAAATCGGCGCTCCTTGCGGGCCGGCGAAGAGCGTTTTGGGGGCGGGCCGACAAAATCGAGACACAAAGCGGCTGCGTGTTTAAAATCGAGCACGTGCGCTTTCACGTGTCGAGCCATCGCGCGACTATAACCCCGCGCACGTAAAAAAAGGAGCTTATCGCATGGAGCTATGCTCGCAGATCCGCATACGCGGTTACCACCTCGACGTCTTCGGCCACGTCAACAACGCCCGGTTCCTCGAGTTCTTGGAGGAAGCCCGCTGGGAGCTCTTCGACAGGTGTCTGGGTGCCATCGACCCTGCGCAGATGGGATTGGCGGTGGTGAATATCGACATCAATTTTCGAAAGCCGATCCTGTTCGGCGACCTCATCGATATCTACGCCGGGCTGCGGTCGGTGGGGCGAAAGAGCGCGGTCATCGAGCAGGAGATCCGCATCCAGCGAAATGATGCCCTGGCCGCGGACGCGACCGTGACTTTTGTCGTGTTCGATCCCAAGACGGGGCGGGCGGTGCCTCTCGACGAAGGGACGCCCCACGAGCTCATCACAAAGCTCGCGCGGGAGAAAGACGCCAAGGAGGGCGAAGGGGTGACCTCGTAAAGGTGATTTTTCTAGTTTCTCGGGTTCGGAGTCGGATCGACGGGGCGTTTTTGCAGCGGTTTGACTTTTTTGACCTTCTCGAGCACGTCGGTGTCCGGGGCTTCGTCCTCTTCCTCTTCTTCTTCTTCGGACTTGGCTTTGATCTTGCTCTTTTTCCCGGTGGCTTTGATCTTGCTTTTCGACACCTTTTTCTTGGACCCTTCGGCCTTTTTCACGATGTCGCCCTTCTTGACGCTGTCGACGGTTTTTGGGCCCTTGCCCTTTTTCGCTTCGACAGGGTCGACCTTTTTAATGTCGCCCAGGGGCTTACTGCTGTGCTCTTCGTCCTTCGCGGCTTCGAGGTCTACGGTGCGGCCTTCGGCTTTTTGCACGCCGCTTTGGGCGCCGGCTTCGGACGAACCCGGTTTTGATGAGACGGATTTCGACTCGGCTTTGGTGATCCGATCCGGCCTCGCGTCACCGATGCCCAGCTTGCCTTTGGATTTGCTTTCGGGCCCGGATTTCGCTTCGAGCTGCACCCAGTGTCCGGGGGTGAAAACGCCGCCGGCTTGGTTCTCCTCGTAGCTTCCTTCTTCCCAGACCCAGCCGCCGGCAGGTGGCAGCTGCCACGCCCCGGGGATCCAATCCCAGCCGTCGTCGGCTTCGTTCCATCCCCAGTGGCCGTCCACCCAGACGTGGTCTGCCGAGGGCGCCGCCGGTTTGTTCTCGGCCTTGGACGCCGGAGGCGGCCCGGACACATAGACCGGACTAGGATGATGGGCGTGATTGTTGTGCACGGCGCAGTGGCATCCGCCCATGGAGGCGGACAGCGCGAACCACGCGCCGCAGAAGAAGGCCAGGTGTTTGATCCATCGTGTCGACATATGAGCTCGCTCCTTGTCTGTTGGGAAACAAAAAATATGCTACTTCGCCGCGGCTCTCCGGTCAACGCCAGTGCGCGGCGACCCATCGTCGCACCAATGATTACGATCGATGAGGCGACGAGATTCTGTTTCGCGAACTTTTTTTGATTTTTTTAAAGACGCTCGAGGACGGCGTCCGCGAGGATCTCCATGAGCTCGTAAGACGCGTTGGGCGGGCGGTACATGCTCCACGTCCCCGCGTACTGGCCCTGGACCGGGGCTTCGGGGTTGGGAGCGCCGCTCGCGGGGTCGTAGCCCAGGTGCCCGTAGGCGCTCACATCGAAGACCAGCGAGGGATCCTCGAGGCCCAGGGAGCCGTTCGGCTTCGGCTGCGCCGGCGCGGGGTAGGGGCGACCGTCTGAGCACCCGCCCATCTCGAAGCAGCAAGGCTGACCGCCGCAGTCGGTGCTCGCCCAGACGCCCCAGTAGTCGGCGAAGGGGTGGCCGCCGGTTACGAAGTATGCGTTTTCATTTCTCGCCGGGACATAGGTCTTGTAGCCGATCTCCTTGGCGACTTGGTTCGGGATCTCGATGAGGTTGAGGACCGAATCGGTGACGATCTGTGTAAAGCCGATCACGATGTGCTCGGCGCCCCTGTCTTTCAGGAGCGCGAGCGCGTCCCAGTAGCGGTATCCCCACTCGCCGCCCGGCAGCTTCTTGTCCGATTCGTACAAAAAGGCGTGGCCGAGATTTTCTCCGCGCTCCTGCCGGGTGTATTCCAGCCGCCCTGTCTCGGGATCTTTCACCCGCATGCCCATGTAGCCGCCGACGATGCTTCCGGGGTCCATCTCCGGGTGGGCGCCCAGGAGCGCTTCCTTGATGGCGCGGCCCAGGACCACGGTGTCGTTGATCTTGGGATCGAAGGCTTCGCTATTATCCATGAGGGCGTGGTTGAGCAGGAGCACGCCGGTGCGGGCGGCCGGCACGTCATCGCTAAAAGCCGCCTCGATCGACTCCCTGTGAAGCTTGGCGAGTCTTTCGTCCTCCACGATCGGGTTGGGGCTGCCTTCATAGGGAAAGATGAGGTCGGTGGTGGGGATCCCCAAGGACGCGGTCCACCCTTGCGGTTCGGTCGGGTATGACCGGACCATGAGGTCGGTGGGATCGTTGAGCCACTCGAGGGTGATGCCGGTCTCGTGCTTTGCGTTCCACTGTTCGATGACCCGCATGGAGGTTTGGTAGATGTCGAAGGTTTTGGAGAAGCGAGCGCCGCCGACCGTCATGTCGACGAGGTAGATCCTGCCGGCCCCTTTTTTCAGCAGCCTCTCCACCGGGCCGTCGACGTCATATCTACTTGGGTCGCACCCGGGCCATGGCCCGCCGGGCTCGTCCTCGCCGCAGTAGGTGCAAGGCTCGCCCCCCTCTCGTTGGGGTTCGTAGACGCTCCGCGGGTGGGGATAGGTGCCGATGTCATCCCCGACCGCGAGCCAGCCGACTAGCTCGACGAAGGTCTGCTGGTTTTTCTTGCCTGCGCCTTTTTGGAGGAGCTGTGAGAGCGCTTCGCGCTGGGCCGACGTGATATCGGTAAACGGATCGGTCCCGCCGGTCTTTTCGTACTCGAAAGAGTATTTTGCGACGCTCTTTGCGACGGTGTCCTTCTGGAGGACCCGCTGCCACATGGGAGGGCTCCAGATGACGAGCTTGTGGACCATGGAGTTGGGATCGTAGGCGAACATCTGGATTCCGTTGTCCCAGACCGCTTGTTCGCTGAAAGTGTCCATGCCCCCGTGCACGGCGTAGAGGACCCCGATTTTATCGTCGGATGGGGCGACGAAGGAATCGTCGACGACGATAAGCTGGTCGTCAGTGGAAAACGTCGCCTCGTCGTCGCTTTGTTTCGAGCACGAGGACACCGACAGGAGTGTCACCATGGAGGTGAGCGCTGTTAAAGAAATATTACGGCAAGTAAAATAATGCATTGTCCTGACTCCTTCTTTGGGCCCGGCCCGAGAGTTTTTGTTATGGGACCAAGGAGGTCCCATAGGCACAGATTTAAAGAATTCCCGCGCTCGAAATCCTCTGAAAAAGAAAAAATGTCAATAGTATTTTGTAGGGAATACCTAGAAACCGGCCAAATGAGCTGGAAAAACTGATGCAGATGGTTTAACTATTCTTCCGAAATATATTCGTTTGGGTGCATGCCGAACAATAGGGACGAACTGTTACTCGCAGCCAAGGAGGAAGCTTCCATGCTCAAAAGCCCGAAGCGATCACTGACCACATCTTTGTATGCAATATGCGCGGCATCTGTCGTGATTTCATGCGGCGACAAAGATACCGAGACACAAGAAGGCGCCGACGACGTCCGAGTCGAAGACACGGGCTCCGACGGAAAAGCGACGCCCCTGAGCATCGCGCCGGGCACGGGGATCGGGCCGGTCCGGGTGGGGATGACCTACGCGGAGCTGCAGGCGCTTGTCCCGCAGCCCACCTCCCAGATGGGGTTTAACAGGATGGTTATCGGCTCTTGGACCGACCTCGGGCTCGACGTGGTCTTCGCTTCATCCGAAGAGACCCAGATTTCAGACGACGCTGTCGTCGTTGCCGCCGGCGCCAAGGCGCCCGGCAGCTTCAAAGGCGCTGTTCTTCCTGGAATGAGCCGCTCAGACGTCGTCGCCGCGCTGGGTGAGTCCGAAGAGGCGGTGGAAGAATATGTCTACTACGAGGTCGGGCTGTCGGTTCAGTACGCGGCAGATGAGCAGACCGTGGAGGCCGTGGGGATTTTTAGTCCATACGAGTTAGAGCCGAACCCGCCCAAGATGATCAAATCCGGCGAGAAACGATGAGCCTGGGAGGAGTGGACATCATGAAGAAGCTGATATTTTTGTTTGTCATCGCCTGTTCGCTTTCGGCGCGCACCGGCGCCGCAGAGGTCGAAGTCGACGGGGAGTCATTCAAAGTGATCGACACCCACCTTCACTTCGGCGAGTTTGGGCAGATGGCGCTCAAGGGCAAGAAGTTCACCATCGGCGCCATGCCCGGGTTCGTCAAGCTCTATGCGCCGGGGGTCATGGCCCAAGGCGTCAGGCCCTACGCCAAACACCTGGGGATCGCCTCCCAGCTGGAGATGGCAGGGGTGGACCACGGCATCTTGCTGGCCGTCTACACGCACCACACCACCGGTTACGCTACCAACGCGGCGCTCGCCGCATGGCTGGCCGACCCGCGGAATGTGGCGGACGACGGCAGGCCGATATTTTGGGGGCTGGTGAGCATCAACTTCGACGACTTCGACACGCCGAATCTCGCTTCTGAGCGGTTGGAGGCGATGCGCAGCTATCTCGTCGATTATCCGGAGCTCATCGTCGGTATCAAGCTCGCCCACGCCCATCAAAACGTCCCGTTTGATGATGAGCTCTACCACGGGGTCTACGGAGTCGCGGCCGAGACGGGCGTACCTGTGCTCCTCCATACAGGCTTTTCTCCATTTCCAGGCTCCTCGGATGATGCGCACTACTACGACACGGCCTACTTAGAAGATGTCGTGGCGGGGTATGACGGCCAGGACGGGCGCCCCCTCGTCAACTTCGTCTTCGCCCACACGGGGCAGGGGGACAAGCGCTCCGTCGACAGCGCCCTGCGCATGGCCAGGGATTATCCGAACGTCTACCTGGATTTGAGCGCGCTCAAAGGCCCGTTTCTTTTGGACGAAAAAGGCGAAGAGCTCTCAGCCGAGGATCAGGAGAAGGCCCACAACGCGTCGCAGCTGCCCTACGTCGTGCAGAAAATCAAGGAGTACGAGATCGTTCACAAGGCCCTGTGGTCCACGGACGGCCCCCAGTACTCCGGCATGGTAAAGAGCTACCTGAACCACTGCCTGACGATCTTTAAAGAAGCCGGCTTCACCGGTGAGGAGCTGCGCGCTGTGCTGTCGGAAAACGGCGCAAAGGTATTTGGACTCGAGTAAGTCGGTCCCCTTCGAAGCGATCCCGCCGAACGACCTATCCTTAGCCCTGCCGAAAAAGAATCAGCAGCTGCCGATGATGTGGGTCCCGCCCTTGCCCTGCAGGGCCGCGGGGAGAGTCTGGGGGTTGGTGACGATGGCGCGTTTGCCGCCCTTTTCGAGGAACTCGATGACCGCCTCGACCTTGGGGCCCATGCTGCCGGCGGGGAACTCTCCGGATTCGTTCAGCTCGGCCAGCTGTTCCGCGGTGATGGCGCTGATGGCCGTCTCGTTTTCGCTGTTGAAGCCGGTGAAAATCTGGGGAACCTCGGTTAAGATGATGAAGATCTCCGCGCCGATCTCGTTGGCCAGGATGGACGACGAGAGGTCCTTGTCGATGACCGCCTCGACCCCGTCGTAGTGGCCGTCTTCTTTCTTGATGATGGGGATGCCGCCGCCGCCGCAGGCGATGACGATGTTGCCGGCCTCGGCCGACTCTCGGATCATGTGCCGCTGGATGACTTTCTTCGGCCGCGGGGACGGGACCACCCGGCGCCACCCGCGTCCGGCCGCGTCCTCGGCGATCTTCCAGCCGAGATCCTTGGCCCTTTTTTCGGCCTCGTCCTTGGTCAAGAAGGGGCCGACCGGCTTGGTCGGGTTTTGGAAGGCTTCGTCGTCGGGATCCACGCGAACCTGGGTTATCACAGTGACCACGTATTTTTTTTCGGTGGACGTCGGCAGCTCTTTGAGCTGGTTGAGCATGGCCTGCTGTAGAAAATAGCCGAGGCTGCCTTCCGTTTCGGCGACGAGCACGTCCAGCGGCATCTTCGGGACGCTCTGCTCTCCGGACTCGTTGAGCAAGAGCAGGTGGCCGACCTGGGGGCCGTTGCCGTGGGTCACCACCATCTTGTAGCCTTTTTCCACCAGCGTCATCAGGATTTTGCAGATGGCCGCCGCGTTCGTCTCCTGCTGCTCGACGGTCCCTTTTTCGCCTTTTTGCATGAAGGCGTGACCGCCTAAGGCCACGAGCACGATTGGCTTATCTTTGACAGGTTTTTGCACTGCGCTCACTCCTCGCTCTTCCTAAATAGCTGCCCAGAAGGGCCGACGAAAAAGAGGAGACAGTCTTCCCGGTCTGGCGGGATAAATCAAGTGATTGATACGATCCGCGAGACTTCGGTGAGCTTTTCGCCCGCGCCGACAAAAAAAAAATCGCAGACGTTTCGCGCGGTCTTACGTTATATGCATTTGAGGCGCCCTTGCGCCCTTGCGCGCTTGAGCGAACCCGAAGTCCGACAAAGGTCGCCTACATCCTTCGATAAAGCAGGAGAGAAAAAAATGAAAAACACACTCATCACATTCGCGGCGCTCGCATTTGTTTTTGCCGGCGTTGGATGCAAAGAAGACAAAGCCCAGGTGGGCGAGGAGCTCGACCGGCTCGGCCGGGCCGCCGCGCCGCCTGCGGGGCAGCTCGCCGCCGGGGCTCCCAAGGCGAAGCTGCCTCCCATGGGAGGTGCCTCGAGCACGCAAGGAAGCGGCCAGGTCCACGAAGGCGAGGTCTTAGAGAGCATCGATGTGCCCAACTACACCTACGTCCACCTCAAGAAAGAGGACGGCGCTCAAGTCTGGGCGGCGATACCGTCGGACAAGGTTGAAAAAGGGGCCAAGATCTCCATCACCGAGTCCCTCGTCATGAAGGATTTCGCGAGTCGTTCCTTGGGGCGCACGTTCGACGTTATCGTGTTTGGGACCCGAAAAGGCGCGGTCCCGGCGCAAGGCGGCGCGCCTGCGGACATGGGGCTCCCCGAGGGCCATCCGCCCATCGGCGGCAAAGCTCCCAAGCCCGCCGCTCCCAAGCCCGCCGCTCCCAAGAGCTGACGCGGCGCGTCGAGACTCATCGAACCCGAATGGTGAGATCCATCGGCTTGCCCCGGCGGGTGATTGAGAACGTCAGATCCGAGGCTGAACGCAGGCTCTGGTAGGCGCCCAAGGCCTGGTCGACGCTTGTGATGTGAGCGCCGTTGACGGCGTGGATGACATCGCCGCGCTTGGCGCCGAGCAGCGCCAGCGGGCTGTTGGCTTGGAACCGGCGCAGTTTAAAGCCCACGACCTTGCCGTTTTGTTTGTGGGGGCGGACCCGCACGCTTCTTATGAAAGAGGAGGGATCCCTCAGGACGGTGTCCACGAGCGATCGGTCCACCACCCGCTCGGTCTCGCTGATGACTTGGACCCCGTCTTTGAAATCATTCTCAGGGGCCTGGTCGTCGGATGTTCGGGCCGAACGCCGCCGTATCGGCACATTTTTTTCGTCACCGAACAGGTCGATGAAGCACTCGTCCGAGCTGCCGCGCAAAAACAGGTAGCGCCAGGTGATGCCCGTCACGGTGCGGTTGTCGACCTGGTCGCCCACCCGGGCGAGCCGCGGCTTGCCCGACTCATTTATCGAGGCGAAGGACCACTCCTGGTAATTCTTGTCGGCCACGGTGGCCAGTATCTTGACGCTGCTCGACGAGCACGGGATCAGCGGCAAGTCCCCTGACGCCGTGGGGTCTTCCGACGAGTCGAGGAAGGAGCCGGCGAGCGGCGCGTCCGAGATGGGGCCGGTCTCCGAGTCGAACATGTTGCGCTCAAGGATCTTCGAGCCGTCAGGGTCGCTCTGGGCGGATCTTGCGGGACGGCGGGGGCGAGCCCTCGGCGCGTCGGCGAGCTCCATCGCGGGGACCATCGCGGTCACCTTGGATGCGACGAGCTCACCGGTTCCGCTGGCCAAAAAGTACGACATGGTCAACACCGAGCCGAGGTTGAAGACCCAAAAATACTTCGTCAGCAGTTTTTCCATCTGAAATCTCTTCGCGCCTCACCTTGAAAAAAGGCAAGTGCATGCGAGGCACCCTTTCTCGACGAGATAGAACGTTCGGCGCCGCCGTTCGATTCCGCACAGCGCATTTTTTGTAACGGGCCTTCGAATAGGAAGTTTACCCCAATCCTCGCGAGGTGAGAAACCGGTTTTGAAAGGTTGACGATTACAAAGGGCAGCCCACGAAAAAGCAGCCCTCGAGCCGGTATCGTGTATCCTTATTTTTAAGCGCGTAAATGACCGAGAAGCGAAAAACGATGAAGGACATCAAAATCATGAAGTGGTGGCTCAAAGCGAGGATCTTTGCCGGGATCTTTGCCATCGGGATCATCGCGCTTCAGTGCCCGGCGGCGCATGCCCAGAAGACGGGAGTGGTCAAGGTGGATACGAACCCGGTCGGGGCGTATGTGTACGCCCAGGGCAAAGCCTGGGGGCCCACACCGGTGTTTGTGGAGCTTCAAGCGGGGAGCCACACCTTGGTGATCACGCGAGACGGCTACGCTCCGGTCACCCGGAAGGTGAGCGTCCGCACAGACCGGGTCGAGCGGCTGGATGTCAAGCTCGCGTTGCACCCGGGGGAGAGTATTCGGGTGCATCAGACGGACGCCGGCGGCGCGGACGACGGGCCGGGGACCGTCGCCGTGGTGACCCACCCGCCCGGCTTGACGATCTTCATGAACGACCTGCTCGTCCCGCAGACCACCCCCGTGGTCTTCGATATCCGCTCGGGCATTTATGAGCTCAGGCTGGAGCACGGTGGCCAGCGCGTCTACCGCAAGACCGTCTTCGTCCGAGCGGGGCGCATGATGGAGCTCGATCTCACTGTCAAGCGCAGCCGCCGCATCGACGACTCAGACCCCTGGGAGTAAGCCGCAAGTCGCCCCTTTGAAGCCTCGCCGCGCGACGTGTAGCGGCGCTTCTCGATTTATTCACACTATTGCC
>JAABTR010000183.1 GCA_011389755.1 Deltaproteobacteria bacterium
GACCTCAAAGAACCGGGAGAGCCGCAGGCGGGTTTCAGCGGCCTGGACGAAGCTTTCGTTTGCCAAAGCGACGCGGGCGCTGGCCTCCAGAAGGCCCGGGTGCTCCGGAGAGCGGGAGAGCGCCTCACCGAGTATCGTCAGCGCACGCTGCAGCTGCCCGGACTCTTCGTAGGCCTCGGCCGCCTCCAGGAGCCACTCGAGGCACTCCCATCCATCGTAATCCGCCGCGAGGCGCGAACGCTCGATGAGCAGCTCGGCGCGCCTGACCGGCTCCATTTTTTCGAGGTTCTGCTCGGTCGTCCAACACAGCATTTCCTCCGACTGGTAATCCTCGGGCGCGAGCGAGCCGGCAGCCGAGGCCTCTTTCGAGCGCGCGGCCTCGAGAATACTCGCGGCCGTCTTGCACGCTCCGCTCGTGGTCCCCGGGGGCGCCAGCTCGCCCAGCGAAACAAACGCGTCGGAGACCATGGAGGAGCTGCTGTTTTTTTGTCCGACCATGGCGGACCAGAGCAATCGCACGGGGGTTTTCTTTAAGTCGTGTTCGAGCAGATCCGCGAGCGCAGAGGCTCCACGCGCGGCCCGGCCCGTCTCGAGCAGCTCCGCTATCCAAAAATCCTCCTGCTCGGTCGATGCCAAAAGAGCTTCTTCTTGCAGGGCTTGGTCGAGCGCCCCCGCGTCTCCGAGCTGAAACAGCACATAGAGCCGGTACAGCCTCGCGGCCTGGGCCAAGAACTCGTCTTGACTTTGGGCCGCGAAATCGAAGTGCTCGAGCGCCTCGGGGTAGCTGCCCAGGGTAAAAAGGCTCAGCTCGCCGGCGAGCAACCTGAGGCGAGCCGACTCCTCCGGGCACTGCTCGGCCAGGCGCACCAGCGTCTCCGCTGCCCCGAGGTAATCGAGGTTCGCGAATCTCAAGCGCGCGCAGGCCAAAAGTGCAAACAGGTCGGTCGGATCTCTTTGCGCCAAATCCTCGTAGAGCCGGAGGGCTTCCTCGCTGTCCCGCACGCCTTGCTCTTCGACAATGGACTTTTGGTACAAGAGCTCGATGGCGCGCAGCTCATCCTTGGCCACCACCGCGGCGTCCGAGAGCCCCTGAGACAGCTCCTTCCACCGGCCCAGCTGTTTGAGAAGCCTCAATACGCCGTCTCTGGCCACCGAGGCCCGAGGGGTCCTCTCCTGCGCTTTTTTAAACAGCTCGAGCGCCTCGGCGGCCTTGGCTTCGTTTTCCTCCATGAGCAAACCGGCCAAGGAGTAGAGCACCGAGCACAGGGTCGCATCCTTGGTGCTTTGCGCCCACGTGACAAAACGCTGAGCCACACGGCTGGGAGTCTCCTCCCGCCCAAACCAGACCGCCTCGACCGCGAGACTCCAAAGCGGCGCAGATGGGCTGGTGTCTACGATCGGCCAAATGGTGTCGGCCGGACCGCCCTCCTCGACCGCTATGGCGGCGACCGGACAGTCAGCCCCTTTTTCCACCAGCGAGAGCGCCACTTCGTACGTTTGTTCGTGGTTCGGATGAAGCAAAAACCATGTAACGAGCCTCTCGTTCGACGCCTCTTTGCGCGGCGGCGAATCCTTCGGGTCCTTCGCAAGCTCCCGGATCACCGCCCCGACCAACGACGCGTCTGCCAGTTGGTCCTCGGCCAAAAGCGGCGCGACGAGCTCGGGGCGTCCCGCCGAGAGCGCCAACTGGGCGCGCCAAGCCGTGGTGGCGTGCTTCGGCAGAAGCTCGAGCGCCTCCGCGAATTTTTTTTGGGTCTCGAGCAGCCGGACGAGCTCGATCTGAAGGAAGGGCTGCTCGGGTGCCAGCGCGATGGCTCTGCGCAGCGCCGCGACCGCAGATTCCAAGTCTCCGAGGCGCCGCTCTCGAACGAGCGCCATGTGCCACCACAAGGCCGCCGCGACGTCATCACCCCGATCGAACGCGTCGAACCCCCAACCATCCGGTCGATCGACATGCGACGTCGACTCTCGGCGCTCGGCCGCTTCGGCCATGACGCCCAGCGCGCGATCCACCTGCGGCCAGTGCTCGATCTCCATGCAAGTGCGCAAGATATCGTTCGCGTCTGCCCAATCCAGGTGGGGTTGTTCCAGGGCTTTGACAAGCGAAGCCTCGACCTTTTCGGACGGTGCCCCCGACCGCAGATTCATCGAGGCGACGGCGCAGTAAAGCGAGGCCTTCCACAAAGGGTCTGCGGAAAGATCAGCCAGCTGGTCGAGAGGCTCCACGGCGGACGCCGTCTCACCGAGCCCCAGCTGGGTCTCCACCTGGGTCCACAGGACGTCTCGGCCGTCCGGCGTCAGCCACAGAGCTTCTTTGAGCTCGGCATGCGCCGCGACCTCATCCCGAAAAACGTCTCGTCGAAGCTTCGCCATTTGCACGCGGCATGAAACGATATCGCGTGGACGATCCTGGATGATCGACAGTAGCTCGAGCACGCGCATCTTCGACTCGATGTCGCGGCGGGAGCCGTTTCTCCAAGCCTCCCACAAAACATCCGGATCAGAGGGCATAAGCTCCACAGCTTCGCCGAGAAGGTCCCAAGCTCTCTTGGCGCTGCTCAATCGCTCTTCGTGAATGCGCGCCAGAGCGCACAAAAGAGTGCCTTTACGCCTGGCATCGTCACACAGATCGATCTCCGCCTGCAAAAACCGGGCGTATTCCTCCCAAAAATTTTCGTTGCCGTTGTCGAAACGGATCACGCTTGCCTCACTCGTTTCCTTCAATCAGGTGGAAAGCGGCCCCTTCTTTCCTCCACCAGGACTCGCACTGCTTTTTTGCGCTCAACATCTGTCGGGCATCTGTGGGTTGGTCTGGCCATTCAACCTCGACTCCGACGGTTTTTCTGAGCTCGGCCGTCGCGGCGAAGCGAATGCGGTCGGCCGGATGCTCCAAAGAGGCGATCGCCCACTCCAGACGATGGCGATCGTTATTGGCGTCCAGCCACGCGAGCCACCGTCTCTCGGAGAAGCCGAAATCGTTGAACGAAATCTTGACGAGCGCCTTGTGGGCCGCCTGCACCAGACCTTGATCCGCGGACCCGAGCATGCGCGCCAGCGGCCTCAGCGCCTCCGCGACCTTCAGCTCCCCCAAGGCAAAGGCGGCGAGCCGTTTTTCTTCGACCTTCGACTCCGTCGCGTCGAGCACCCGCACGAGGTTGCGCACCGCCCACCTGAATTCGGGAAACCGAGCGTACTGCCTGATGACATCGGCTGCCAGAGCCCGCACCTGTCTATCGGGATCGAAAAGTCGTTTGGTGAGCGCGGGGAGCAATTCTGGAGCCGTGATCTCCGAGAACAAAAAGGTGGCATAAAACCGAACGTCGGAATCCAAGCTCTCGAGCAGCGGCTGCACATGCGGCGTCACGCGAGGGCCGAGCCTGACGAGCAGCTTGAGAAGAGGGCCGTGAAAGGAAACGCGCGGCAACTTGGCCCCGAGCTGGTAGCGATCGTACTTGAGAGGACCGGGAAAATGCGGCACCAAGCCGGCCAAGGCATCATCTCCGATCCCCATCAGCAGCTCAGCGGCCGCCTCGTCGAACGACCCCGGGCTCAGTATGCGCTCGATGAGCCGCTCTATCTCCTCGCGCATCTCCACAATCACTGAGCGCCCTTTTGGAGGGCCCCCGCCAACGTTGACCACAGCCGCGGCCTTGACCGGCGCCTTTGATGGCGCTTTTCCTTGTTGAGCCGCAAGACCTCGTTGCCGCGTCACCAGGCGGGCCTCGCCTTCGGGCTCGGCGCTGACCTCGGACGCGAGGTCCAAAGGTTCGTCCTGTGAGGCGCCCTTCGAAAACTCCGCGAAGTCGCGCGTGCGCCGCAAGTCCTCGTCGCCGCCGACGGGATCCCGAAAACCAGGTGGGCCGATATGACCGCTGCGCTCGAGATCGACGATGCTCGGTCGTCGCTGCGCGGCGGGTTTTCGGCTCTTGCGCCGCGGCCCGAGCTCGTCGACCAGAGACGAGCGATCTTTCTCCGCGACCTCGTCTCCCTTGACATGGTAGCGCCCGGCCGATGACGAGTTCTTTTCTTTATGCCCGTTCGTCTTCGACTCGCGCGCCGCGGACTCGGAGATCTGGGCCTCGAGCTTCGCCACGAACGACAGCGGCTCCCGCTTTTTTCCGGGCTCGCCGCGGCCGCTCTCAACAGGAGCGCTGCTTTGCTTGCGGCTGATCAGCAGCCGCTCGAAGGCTTCGCTGACGTAGCGACAAAAACGCGACAGGCTGGAGACTTCCTCGGCGAGCACGCCGCTTTGGCCGCCGTCGCCGTACAAAAGCATGATCACCCTGTGCCGGATGAATATCGGCAAGATGGCGCAGTTTCGCAGCCCTGCCCGCCCCATTCTCTTGAGCGCATCCTGGTCGGCCTCCGCCGTGCCGGGTGGACCGAGGTACAAAGACTTGGTCTCGAAGGCGGTCTCGAACATCCCCCCCTGGTCCAGCGGTATGGCCAAATGGTCGATGCGCTGCGTTTCCCTGCGCCCCCAAACCGCCGTGCGCCCTTGGGCCATCTTCCCGTGAACCACGAGCAAGACCAGGAATTCGAAAGACTGACGCGCAAAATCCATGACGACATCCAAGATCTCGTCTCGACTTTTTGCGTCATCGAGTCTCTCACGGGCTTCGGCCAGGGACACGAGCACCGCCGGTTCGCCTTCGCTGTGGCCGACGAGGTCATGGGCCGACGCGTCCCCCGGCTCAGGCCGGTCGTGAACCTCGCCATCCATGGGGGATGCCGAGGAGCGCTGCCGGCGCACCTTTTCTCGATAGAGCTCGGCGGTCCGGCGGATGCGTTCGCGGTTTTCGAAGGCGCTGCCCGATTTTTGCCCCGGCGTGAGGACCTCGGCGGCCGCGTGTGGCTCCCGGGCGGCCTCGCTCGACGGTGTCGTAATTTTCTCGGGGTCTGAAGGCGGGCCGATGGTGACGATGCGTCCGGTCCCGACCTCGGAGCCCGAAGACGCCTCGTTGCCGGCGGGCCGGGCCGAAAACAGCCCCGGCACCGACGAGGGTGGGCGCACCGTGGGGGGCTGATCGACCTCGAAGTCCGGCTCGTAGCGGCGCTGCAGGGCTACCATCCGGGGTGACATCGGGAGGCCGTAGTGCCGGTTGAGCCCCATCGCCAATCGAAACTCGTGTACGTAATAGGCATCGAAACGGACATTGATAGCGAACGCGATCTCTTCGAGGTCCTCGCTGTGGGGCTCCTCGTCCGCCGCGATGATCATCCTCGTGTCCTCGAGGCGTATCGGCAAAATGCGGCTCTTTTCCACCGCGGACCAAGGAAGCATCTTGATGGCGCGCTGGTTCGGCACGTTCAGAAGTTCCCGGAGCAGGACCGGCATCCCCCGGGATCTGGCCGCATACTCCGCCAGAACCTCTTCGCCGACCAGTCCCAACTCGAGGACATTCGTCTCCAGGCTCCCTCCGTGTATCACTTGATGCTGGAGAGCCTGCTCGATCTGTTTCACACCGACTATCTGGTTCTGCACCAGAAGTGAACCGAGAGCCGCCATCGATCACCAATCTTTGTATTCGACTATAGAATATTTAACTGGCAGCGGTGCCAAGTCAATCAAATATCTAGGGCCCCGAGGAGCGCCGCCGTGATCGCACAGGCGGCCACCGCGGCTGTCTCTATCCGAAGAATCGGTGTCGCGAGCGCCAACGTTTCGAAACCAAAGCCCTGTGCCGACGAAAGCTCCTGGGCGGTCCAGCCTCCCTCCGGACCTATGAGTATCGTCACGGGCGTCTCGATGGGACGCCGGATTCGGCGGCAGCAAACCCCGGGATGCCAAATCCATCGCGTGCCGATTTCGTCGCCGTTTTTATCGAGCTGAGGCAGCCAGCTCTCCAGCTCGATGGGATCTCCCACCTCGAGAGCCGCCCCGCGGCCGCATTGCCGCTGAGACTCCCGCGCGATCCTGCGCCAGCGCTCCACCTTGTTCTCCTTGGGTTCCACCACGCCCCGCCGCGTCAGGATGGGCGCCACCGAAGCCGCCCCCAGCTCGCTCAATTGGCGAACGAGCCCGTCGAAGAGGGCGCGCTTGGGAACGGCGACACCGAGCCTTATCGGCCGGACGATGTCGGCGCGAGACAAGGCGTCCACCACATAGATGACCGTCTCATCTGCCGTAACGCTCTCGATCCGCGCCAGCCAGCTTTGACCGGCGTCGTCCGTGATCTCCGCCTCGTCTCCAGGCCGCGCTCGGCGCACGCGGCTTATGTAGTGATGCTCGCCGCCGAAAACCCGAAGGCGCTGCCCCTTTGCCACGCGCCCGGAGACCAGGAGCCTCTTCATCGCAGCGCTCGCCTGAGCGCCAACGCCGCCCAGCCGTCTTCGATGAGGGTCTTCGTCACTTCGAAACCTGGAAACAGCTCCAAGCAGACGTCGATTTGATCGGCGAGGAGGCCGCTTAGAAAAGCCTCCCCTTGAGGATCCACCCGCTCGGATATATCCGCCGCGCATTTTTGGAACACGGCAAGCTGAATGTTGGCCAGCACCAGCGGCCAGGCTCCTCTTGCCACTTCGGCGCCGCCCAGCTCGGCGCGCACCCGGTCGCCGACCCCATTGACGCGCGCGTTTTCGACGGTCGCTTCCACCGACTCCATCTCAATATCGACTCCGAGAGCCTCGCGCGCACCCAGCTTCACCGCCGCGATGGCCAGCACCCCTGAGCCGGTGCCCACGTCTAAAACCCTTGTGGGCATCCCCGATTCCGCGGCGCTTTGCTCGAGAAGGCTCAGCACCAGCCGGGTCGTGGCGTGTCCTCCCGTGCCGAACGCCATCCCGGGGTCGATCACGATGGTCTCCCTGTCGGCTCGCGGGGGATCCATCCACGGAGCGATGACCTGGAGCCGCCCGAGGACGACCGGCTTGAAGTACTTGCGCCACCCGGTGCTCCAACCGTCGTCCACCACCTCGACCGGCTCGATGAGCAGCTCGTCGGCCCCCTCGCCTGCCAGCGCGGCGGCGGCCCGATCGCGCAGCTCCGCGGAATCGTAGCCAGCGATGAGCAAGGCCTGCCCCGTCTGGGACGTCGTCATGGTGGTGGCGTCCCGCTGCTCGACCCCATTGGCGCCGAGGTCCCACAGACGATAAGAGACCTCTTCGGCGCGCTCCAAAGAGACGTGAACGTGCAGACATGACCGTGATTCGCAACTCATACGCTGCGAGCTACCCGACGGGCCGCCCTGTCGTCAAGCTCCAAAGCGCGCTGCCTAGAGATATCGGCCACGATTACAAGAGGCTCGCCAGGGTGCGACCGATATCCGCGGGGGTGGGGCTCACCTTCACACCGGCCGCCTCGAGGGCCGCCACTTTGTCCGCGGCCGTGCCTTTGCCGCCGGAGATGATGGCACCGGCGTGCCCCATACGCTTGCCCGGAGGGGCGGTGCGCCCGGCGATGAACGCCGCCACCGGTTTTTTGATGTTTTGCGCAATGAAAGCCGCCGCCTTCTCTTCGGCGGTGCCGCCTATCTCGCCGATCATCACCACGGCGTCCGTGTCCGGGTCTTCCTCGAACAGGGCGAGCAGGTCGGCGAAGTCCAATCCACCCACGGGATCCCCGCCGATGCCGATGCAGGTGGACTGGCCGAGCCCCAGGTCCGTGAGCTGAGCGATCGCTTCGTAAGTCAAGGTGCCCGAACGGGAGATCACGCCGATGCGCCCCGGCCTGGTCACCCGGTGGGGGGTGATCCCGAGCTTCTGCGAGGTGGTCGGCTGGATGAGGCCGGGGCAGTTGGGCCCGATCAGCTTGGTCCGTCCGCCACGAAGCGCGGCGCGCACCTCGAGCATGTCCATCGTAGGGATGCCCTCGGTGATGCAGACGGCCAGCGCGAGCTTTGCGCCGGCGGCTTCGAGGATGGCATCCGCCGCGAACGGCGCCGGCACGAAAATAACCGCTGCATCGGCACCCGTTTGTTCTTTTGCCTGCGCGACTGTGTCAAAAATGGGTATCTCGTCGTCGAGCTTTTGACCGCTCTTGCCCGGAGTCACGCCGGCCACGACGTTCGTGCCGGCCTCCATCATCTGCCTGGTGTGAAAAGCACCGGCTCCACCGGTGATCCCCTGAATGAGCACCCGCGTGCCCTTGTCCACCAATATCGTCATCTCGTCACCTCCCGCCCCGAGCCAGCTCAACGGCCAGGCGCGCGCCTTCTCCCATGTCTCGAGCGCTTCGGATTTCGAGCCCCGAACCGGCGAGGATTTCACGGCCCTTCTCCACATTTGTCCCCTCGAGCCGAACCACGAGGGGCACGTCGATCCCCATCTCGTCGACGGCGCCCACCACGCCCGTCGCCAGGACGTCGCAGCGAAGGATCCCTCCGAAGATGTTGACGAAGATCGCCTTGACCCGGCTGTCGGACAGGATGATTTTAAAAGCTCTCTTGACCGTCTCGGCGTCGGCCCCGCCTCCCACATCGAGGAAGTTCGCAGGCTCGCCGCCGGCGTGCTTGATGATATCCATCGTCGCCATGGCGAGCCCGGCCCCGTTGACGCAGCAGCCGATATCACCATCCATGCCCACGTAGGAAAACCCCAGCGCCGCCGCTTCGGCTTCCACGGGGTCTTCCTCTGTTTTGTCCCGCAGCTCTTCGTGCCCCGGCTGCCTGTACCCCGCGTTGTCGTCGAAATTGACCTTGGCGTCCAAAACCGTCAAGAGCCCATCTCCCGTGACCACGAAAGGGTTGATCTCCACCAAGGAGGCGTCCTCTTTGACGAACATCTCGGCGAGGTTTTGCAAGAGCGCCACCGCCGCGCCCACCTGCTTGCCCTCGAGCCCCAGGCCGAAGGCGATCTCCCGCGCCTGGTGAGCTCTCAAGCCCGCCTTTGGGTCGAACCACTGCTTGAGAATCTTCTCGGGCGTCCGGGCGGCGACCTGCTCGATCTCGACGCCGCCCTCGGTCGACGCCATCAGGCAGATTTTCCGCGCGTCCCGATCGATAACCAGGCCCACGTAAAGCTCCCGCGCGATATCCACTCCGCCGGCCAAGAGCACCCTCTCGACTCTCTTACCCTCGGGCCCGGTCTGGGGGGTCACCAAGGTCATGCCCAAGATGGATTCCGCCGCCGCCTTGGCGGCCTCGACCCCATCTACGATTTTAACGCCTCCACCTTTGCCCCGCCCCCCGGCGTGAATCTGCGCTTTGACGGCCAGCGTCGTGTTGCCGCTGCCGGCGACGATTCGCCGCGCTATCTGTTCGGCGCCTTCCGCGTCGAAAGCCACCTCTCCGGGCGGCACCGCAATCCCATAGGCCTTCATGATATCCTTGGCCTGGTACTCGTGAATCTTCATCCATCCCTCCTGGGGTCAGTCCGAGGTCGTCAACTGCTGCCCGATTGCCTGCAACGTCACCCAATTTAATACGGGAGTGATGAAATACAACAGATTTCGGCGCCTTGTCTCTATCCATTTCCCGCGCGAACCCCGCGAGGCGGCCGCGCCGGCCTCTCGACGTCAGCGATTATCAGCTATTTTTGTGGGTTATTTGAACGTGGCCCGTGGGGAGTTTGCGCCTGGCGCACAAGGTCCAGATAGGTCTCTCGTCGGCGACCGGCGCTTCGGAATCGAAAAGACGGATATCGGCGAGCTTTTGTTTGTCGATCCACCGAATATTCGACCACAGGGTTCTGCCTTCGCGCCAGGAGGCGTCACCGCTCGACTCGACGGTGATGGAAGCCGAGGTCGCCGCGCCTCGGGCGTCAGACCCTATCGACTCACCGCCCAAAGAGCACTCATAGAGAAAAAACGCCACATCGCGCCCCTTCTCCGGCGTCGGCTGCAGAACCGATCTTTCATCCGGAAATCCCAACTGGGTGAGGATCCAGGCAGGGGCCTGGACGTGCCTCTTGGAGGTCACGGTCGGCCATGTGCCCTCGAGCCGGGCCACGACCTCGTAGTCCACGCCATCCGCTGAAATGGTATCCCCCAAGGCCGCCGTGATCACGACGGGCACGACCGCAACTCCGAGGGCCGCCGCCGCGGTTATCTGAATCAGCGCAAACAAGGCGAGCAGCGCCGTCACCAACCAAAGGTCGGGGACGAGCGGCGCTAAGATCATCCCGACCGGCGCCACCGCGGCCACCAGCAGCGGTATCGTGACGGTGGCCAAGAGGTGCCGCTGCTCCGTCTTCAGCGCCCTGCCCAGCGAATTGTCGAGCTGGTCTTCAATCTGCCCAAGTCCGTCCATCGCGTCCGAGGCGATGGGCTGATAGGCTCCGTCTACAAAGAGGTGATCGGCCTGGCAAAAAAAGCAGCGTCTGACCATGCCGTTGTCGGGAAGCTCCGCGGCGCAGCAGCGACAGTGTGGAGCGCCGCCTTTTCTCGACGCTGCCCGCGGGAGCGCCAGCTCGGGCAACCTCCTTTGACGAACGAGCCCGCGCGCGTACAAGGCCATGGTCGCGGCGAAACCGGTGCTGGTGCCCCAGATGACCCACCAAGATATGCTCAGTCGCTGGACGTACTCGAACGGGCCGGGGGCTCGAAACAAGAAAGCCATGGGCGTCAGGCCGTAATGAGTGGGGTAAAACGCCCACACGACCGCGATCGCGATGACCGCCCAGATCCCGAAAAGCAGCGCCAAGAGCCTAAAGCCGCCGCCGAAGCCGATGCGCGCCCTCCGACCGGTCAGCTGCTGCTGCGAGGTGTCACAGGCCTCGAGTTTGTACCGGAGTCGATTGATAATCTTCGCGAGGTGAGGCTCGACCGGATCGCCCATCCCACAGTCGGGACACGCGATGCCGCGCCCGCTGAGCACGATCCTCACCGAGCTCCCGCAGTGTATGCACTCGCTTTCGAAGGACTCGAGCGGCCCTTGTTGCGACCGAGATTCATCCATGGTCGTTGCTCGAAGCTACTTTCTTGCGGTCGAGATGCTCCCAACCCTCGGAAACGGTCCTAATTACTTAGTTATGGAGCGACGAAGAGATGAGTCAAATGGCGACGCGGCGAACGGGCAGGTGGAGAAGCGACACTCAACCTACAGATCGAGACGATAGCCGACGCGCCGGACGGTCTTGAGGTGCTTGGGAGCCGTGGGATCGTCTTCGATTTTTTGTCTCAAAGACATTACGAAATTGTCGACGGTCCGCGCGGTCCCTTCGAACTCCCAGCCCCAGACGCGGTCCAAGATGACCTCGCGCGTGAAGGGGCGCCCCGGAGAGCGGGCCAGGAGCAGGAGCAGGTCGAACTCTCGCGCCGAGAGGTGGACCTCCTCGTCGCCGCGCATGACCCTGCGAGAGAGGGGATCGAGGCGAATCTCCCCGAATAAGATCTCCGGCTCGGCGCGGCGCCCGGCGCGGCCGCGTCGCAACAGCGCCTCGACCCGAGCGAGCAGCTCGCGCAGATCGAAAGGCTTGGCGACGTAGTCGTCCGCGCCCAGCTCCAGCCCTTGAATCTTGTCCCGTATCGTGTCTCGAGCCGACAAAACGAGCACCGGCGTGTCCACGTGCTTTTCGCGAATCTCGCTGAGGATGTCGAGCCCGCTCCATCCGGGGAGCATGATATCGAGCACGATGAGATCGGGGCTCGCGTCGAAGGCCTTGCGCATCCCCTCGTCGCCATCTGCCGCGGTGACCACCCGAAAACCTTGGAGCTGAAAATTCATGGCCAGCCCTTCCCGGATGGATTTATCGTCCTCCACGACCAAAATCGTCTCTTTGACGTCCTCTTTGCGGCCGTTCATCATGATGACTCCTCGTCTTGCTCGACAACTTGTGGCAGACGCACCGTAAAACAGGAGCCGCTGCCTTGTTCGGACTTCGCGGTCACAGATCCGCCGTGCATCTCCACCTGGTACTTGACGATGGCGAGCCCCAGCCCCGTCCCGGTCGAGCGACTGCGAAGGCCCGCGTCCACGCGGTAAAACGGCTCGAAGATGCGGCCGAGCTCCTTGGGGCCGATGCCGATCCCGTTATCGCGAACCTCCAGCACCACATCATCCGCTTCATCCCGCACCACGACGGTGATCCGCTTTCGAGAGCCGGTGTACTTGTAGGCGTTTATGAGCAGATTGAGCACCACCGAACAGATCGCCGCGCGGTCGTGGCGCACCAAACCGGCGGCTTCGACTTGGACATCCAGGGTGAGATCCCCCTCCTTGACCATCCTCATGAAGTGGGACACCGCCTCTTCTACGGTCTCGGCCAACGCGGTGATCTCGAAACTGAGCGCGTCCCGATCCTTGGCCGCACCGCGCCAGGTCAAGACCCTGTCGATCATCGACTCGAGCCACTCGGTCTCCCTCAATATCGTCGCAATACACTCGGCGCTGCGCGCGGGATCATCGGCCAAAAGCCCCATCTGAAGAGTCTGGGCGTACATCCGGATCGATGAGACAGGTGTCCGCAGCTCATGGCTCATGTTGGCCAAGAGGTCGGCCTGCATTCGGGCGAGCCGGGCCCTTCGCCCGAGCAGCACCGTGACGACCACGGCTCCGCCGATGGCCGAGGTTGTAAAAGAAGTGGTCAAGATCCCGATGACCATCGTCGTCGAGCTCTCTCCCATGGCCAGCGCCACGATCCCGACCGAGCTGGCGAGGATGACCGGTAAAATCACGCCCACAGACAGCGCGATGATGACCCCGGTCAGGCTGAGGCGCTGCCGAACGCGCTCCGCCCCACGGGGCATGCTGTTCACACTCATTGGGCCAGTATTGCCGCCGGATCCTCAGAAAAGCAAGGAGGTCACACCGACTTGAGCTCGAGAAACCCCCGGTAGGCGTCTTCCCAGCGGGCCCTGAGCTCCTCGGCCGGCTCCGTGGTCGCGCTCTCGTAAAGCTCCCGGCAGATCCCCTGCAGGCGGAAGGCTCCCACGGTCGCGCAAGCTCCCCAGAGAGCGTGGGCGGCCCCTGCGAGCTCATCGCGCCGATTCGCCTCGATGGCCTTTTGGCTCTGACTCAAGTACGCGGGACAAAGCTCATCGACGAAGAGGCGGATGGCTTCGTCGGCCAGGTCGGCGTCCCCGTCGTACCTCGCCACCAGCCAGTCCCTCTCCAGGGCCACCACATCCCGAATGGGCCACGCGCCCGAGTCCTCAAGGTCGGGCCTTTGACCTTTCGAGACCAGCCGCTCGATGATCCGCTCGAGCTCCTCAGGTCTTATCGGCTTGGCCAAAAAATCATCCATCCCGGCCTCGAGACAAGATTCGCGATCCCCCTCGAGCGCGTGGGCTGTCATGGCAGCGATGGGCACCATGGCGTCCGCGACACCGGACGCGCCCGAGCGGATCTCCCGCGTGGCGGTCAGGCCGTCTTTGACCGGCATCTGGATATCCATCAACACCAAATCGAAGCGCTCGCGTTTCAGAATATCGAGGGCCCCGGCGCCGTCATCCACCACCACGGCTGCATGTCCCATATTGGTGAGGAGATTGGACGCTACCCGCTGATTGATGGTGTTGTCATCCGCCACCAATATCCTAAGATGCCGACCGCGAGGGGACCGCGGATCAACGAGCCGCTGTGCCCGCGAGGTGTCTTCGGCGATCCTCTGCGTCCTGCGCGCCGCGGTGATGTCGACCGCCGTGATGGCCACAAAGCGCAGCGCCTCTTCGGCGTAAAACGGACGCACCACGACCAGCAGCGAGACACCCCCGATATCCTGAAAGAGTTCGAGGGGTTTGGTGAGCGTTCTCTTTGCAAACGCCCGCAAGATATCGTCGACCCCGTGGGGCACGCAGGGTTCCAGCTCCCGTAGTTTTCTTCCGATAACCTCCTGTGCGGGGCGCCCCAGAATCCTCGAAAATGCGGGGTTGAGCTCGAGGATGGTCCCTTTGGGCGTCACCTGGGCGATACCGGCGTCTGCCACAAAGGCCAGCTGCTCGACTTCCCGTGATTCGTGCATCGGCTCCTCCTCACCAAAGCGCGCTCAAATGAGGCCAAAAGACAATTATACCCACGATCGCCGCCCCTATCGCGCTGATGAGCACGGCCCCTGCCGCCACGTCCTTGGCCTTTTCCACGAGGGGGTGAAAATCGGGTGAGGCCACATCCGCCAGGAACTCGAACGCGGTGTTGAGCGCCTCGGCCGTCCAGACCGAGACAATCGCCAACACGATAATGCACCAATCGACTTCATCGACATCCAGGGCAACCCCGATGGAGCAGACGACGGCCGAGACGAGGGCGTGGATCCAGGCGTTGTGCTGCGTCCACGCCATGGTCCACAGCCCCCGAAAGGCAAAGCGAAAGCTGCTCAACCTAGCTGACACAGAAAACGGTCCGCGGCGCTTGAGTATCCGATGGGGCATCCGATTCGTCCTTCGGCGTGGCTTCTACGATCTCTCGAGCCTCGCGAATGATAAGCGCACCGAGCCGGGACGTCCACCGGCGCTGTCTTTGGAGGTTCGTCACGCTCCGATTGACCTGCCCGCGGGAGGTGAGTATTTTTCCCCCGCGCTCAAGCTCTCGGGGGTCGCCTCGCGCGACCTTGTCCTTTGGAGAAAAGAACCGGCGAGCCCCAAAACAGCTCACGTGGGCCCGCCGGTAGAAGGGAGAAACCTCGACATGCAGCCATGGACCCTGTCTGACGCCAAAGAGATGTATCTCGTCAGGTCCTGGGGCGCCCCGTACATCGACATCAACGCAAACGGAAATGTCGAAGTGGCTCCCCTGGGCGCGGACGGCGCCCGCATCGACCTCAAGGAGCTGGTCGACAAGCTGGTGGCGCGGGGGCTAACCTTGCCCATCCTCATTCGCTTCAACGACATCTTGCGCTCGCGGATCCAGGAGCTTTGCTCGAGCTTCCAACAGGCGATGGCCGAGTACGCCTACGACGGAGACTACCGTTTCTTGATGCCGATCAAGGTCAACCAACAGCGCCACGTCATCGAACAGATCCTCGAAAGCGGACGGCCCTTCCGCGTGGGACTCGAAGCCGGCTCCAAGCCCGAGCTCTTCGTGGCCCTGGCCATGGTCGACGATCCCGACGCGCTCATCGTCTGCAACGGCTACAAGGACACCTTGTACCTGGAGACGGCGATGCTGGCGCAGAAACTCGGCCGCCGGATCGTCATTGTCGTCGACCAATTCGCGGGGCTGCAGAGGCTGATCGACGTCAGCACGGAGCTGGGCATCCGGCCCCACATCGGCTTTCGCGCCAAGCTGTCGACCCGCGGCTCGGGCAGGTGGGTCGAGTCTGCCGGAGCCCGGAGCAAATTCGGACTCACCGCCTCGGAGATAGTTCGCGGCATCGAGCTCCTCGGGGAGGCCGGGCTCATGGACCGCCTCGAGCTCTTGCACTTTCACCTGGGCTCGCAGATCAACAACATCGCGGCTATCAAGGCCGGGCTGCGGGAGGCCAGCCGGCTCTTCGTAGACATCTTCCAGATGGGCGCCCGCAATCTGAGGCTTCTGGATGTCGGGGGCGGCCTGGCCGTCGACTACGACGGCTCGCGGACCAACTTCCACTCCTCCATGAACTACTCGATTCAGGAGTACGCGAACGATGTGGTCTCCACCATCGGCGATGCCTGCAAGGCCGCAGACATCCCCATGCCCACGATCATCTCCGAGAGCGGCCGCGCCGTCGCCACCCACCAGTCGGTGCTCGTCTTCGACGTGCTGGGGGTCAACTCTCGTGGAACAGGAGAGGTCCCGCGTCCTCCGGCCAAAGACGACCATCAGGTGCTGCATCTTCTGTGGGAAGCCTATGAGAGCGCTGGGCGCAAGAACTTCCAAGAGACCTACAACGACATGCTCGAGTACCGCCAGGACGCCTTGAGCCTCTACATCCACGGCGTCCTCAACCTCAAGGCCCGCGCCTATGCCGAGGAGCTCGCCTGGGCCTGCGCCCAAAAAATTCGCAGGATCATCCTGGACGTCGCCTACGTCCCCTATGATCTCAAAGGACTCGAAAAGGAAATCTCGGACACCTATTTTTGCAATTTCTCAGTGTTCCAGTCCGCGCCGGATCACTGGGCCGTAGGGCAGCTGTTCCCGGTCATGCCCATCCACAGGCACAAGGAACGCCCCACACGGCCCGGCACCATCGCCGATCTCACCTGCGACTCGGACGGAAAGATCGACAAGTTCATCGACCTCCACGACGTCCGCGACACCTTGATGCTCCATCCCCCCGGCGAAGATCCCTACTACCTGGGCGTCTTCTTGGTGGGAGCCTACCAGGAGATCCTCGGCGACCTGCACAACCTCTTCGGCGACACGAACACGGTCCACGTGAGCCTCGACGGCGAGGACTACGAGCTATCCACCGTCATCATGGGCGACACCGTGGCCGACGTGCTGAGCTACCTCCAGTACGACAAACGCACCTTGAGCAACAAGCTGCGGGCCGCGGCCGAGGCCGCCTTGCGCCGGGGAGAGATCGATGTCGTCGCGGTCAA
>JAABTR010000883.1 GCA_011389755.1 Deltaproteobacteria bacterium
TTGCTCGAGTAGTTCGGCAAGATGAGCTTGAGCACCACCGGCTTGGCGAAACCGGCCGCGCCTTCCGCGCGGGCCAGGTAGACGATCCCCATCCCGCCGGCTGCCAACTGGCGCACGATTCGGTAGCGGCCCAGCAGCACCTTGCCGGTCATGTCGCCCGTGAACGGGTTGAAGTCGCTCGGAGTGAGGCTGAGCTCGCCGGATTCGGTCATCACTGATTCGTCCCCCGGGCGCGGCGCAAGTAATAATGAATGCCTCGCACCGGGTGCGTCAGCCGAAGCGCGATACCATCGTATTGGGCCGAGGTCTGCACTGTCTGTGAGAAACGAGACGACGCGTCCAGCGCGATCTCTTTTGAGCCGACAAAGACGTCCCACCCCGGCTCGGCGACTCCCTCCACAGTGACAGCGTCCCCCGGGGAAAACGACCCGCCGGCCGGCTGCTTCACGCTGGCTTTGGGGGCCGCGTTGTCGAAGCGGATCTGCACGGCTGTCTTCTTGGAAACCGCGCCCTTGTCAGCAGCTTCGAAATGGACCGAGTGGACCCCTTCTTTGAGTTGCCCCGACGCAAAGGTGTGCTGCGGCCTCCCCAGGGGGATCCTCTGTGTCCCCTGTCTCTTCGAGGAGATTACAAGCTGGTAACCATTGGCCTTCGGGGCGTTGGGCCAACGAACCATGACCTCGGGGAGAATGTTTTGGTACATGATTTTGTACTTCCTGCCGTCCGCGTCCACAAAGGAAACAGGAGCTCTGCGAGGGAGCCTCGACTGCCCCGCGTCGCGCACGACCATGGCCATTCCTTGGGCCGCGACCTCGTCTTGCAGCTCCCCGTCTTCGCCGAGGCAGCGCAGCCGGTATCGCGATCGCCCCGCGGGCAGGACCAGATGTGCCTTTTTTGTCCCTTGAGACGCCCTGCGTCTTTTTCCCAAGATTTGCACGACACCCGAGCCCGGGCATTTGTCGCCAAAACGAAATGCCACCGACACCGGCGGCCTCGCCGCGTGAACCATAAACGATTCTCCAGCAAAAACCGCGAAATCGACCCTCTCGGGCCCAGCATCAAAGTCAGTGGCTTCGACCTTGCCACCTGCGAGATGCGGCAACTTGCCGCGCTGACCCGCCAAAAGCATCTCTCGCGTCCCGTCGGCCCACTTTGTCTTCACCGTGCCCTTGTCCACGTCGATACGGGTGTCGCTCTTGCGCAGCGCGACCCGCGCCGAGGTGCCTTCTTCGGCGCCGCCCAAAGCGGTGATCGTGCCTCCCGGGACGAGGACGGTCACCGGCTCGTTCGTCGCCTCGAGCGCCATCTGGCCGGATGCAGCTCGGACAATCGGCTCCCCCGCGTCCCCCAAATGAAAATCGCCGGGGCCGAAGAGGGTGACGCGGCTGTCTCCGCGCTGCAACCTCAGATCGGAGTCTCTCGGCAAGCGCACCGCCGATCCGGCAGGGAGTCGCCCGCTTCCCTCCTCGACGTCCTGCCAGGTGGACTCGTCCGGCTCCCGAGCGCGGATCCCATTCCCACGGGCAGAAAAGGCGATCCCATCGGCTTCGGTGCCGGATTTTTTGGTCTCCACCTCGGTCGCGACCCGGAGTTTCTCGTCGATCCGCTCGATGACCCCGGAGCCGAATCGGATAAACAGCTCGTCCCCGGCATCGGCGACCTCCACCGCGTCGCCCCCGCTCGAAAACGTGGCCTGTCCGACCTCAACCCGGTAACCCACACCACCATCGGTCGCGCGCATCGTGACCTTCGATCGGGGCTCGAGCACCGCGACCCCGAGCTGTGTGACGAGCTCCATCGCAACGTCTCCCACCTGAATCTGCGCCTCTCCGTCTTCCACAAAGATTTTGGTGCCCGGGCGATGGAGGTGGGTCTGAAAGCGGATCTGGGTCTTCTCCTTGACGAGCAGCATGGAACCCGCGTTCAGCTTTAAAAGGGCATTTGAGCTCGCCCCCGCTCGCAAACCATCGCCGACGACGAACTTCTCGACCTGCTCAACCGGCGTCCACTGCATTTTTCGACCGGACCAATCACGATGGACTTCGCCGCGGAACTCCACGAGCTCGGCCAACACCCCCGAGTCGCTGCAGCCACAGCCTTCACATCCGAGGACGCTG
>JAABTR010000884.1 GCA_011389755.1 Deltaproteobacteria bacterium
TTTTCAACCGGACGGACTGCTGCGGGCAGCGCTTGTCCGATTTCCACGTCGATTACTTAGATGATCAAGGAAAAGTCGTCGCGACCAAGAACCACGCGGGTCAGGCAGGGGTCGAGACGGAAATCGCGCTGGCCGCGTCCGGTGTCTCTTTTGTGCGGGTTCAGCTCAAAGGGACGAACGCGCTGTCGCTGGCCGAGGTGCAGGTCTTTGGCGTCGCCGGTGCCGCCGGTGGCATCGGGACGAAACTGTGCGCAGAGGCGAGCGAGGGCAAAACAGCGGCGCTGTCGTGCGAGGGCGGGGAGAAGATCACGCGCATCGACTTTGCGAGCTACGGCCTGCCGACCGGGACGTGCGATGAAGGATTCGAGGTGGGGACGTGTCACGCACTGCTTACGCAGGTGAAAGTGGAAGATGCGTGTCTGAACCAGTCGTCGTGCACCGTGGCGGCGAGCAACGGCGTTTATGGAGATCCGTGCCCGGGCAAGTACAAGCGCCTCGGCATCATTTACACGTGCGGCGGCGGCGGGATTGAAGACCTGTGTCCCAATGATCCGAACAAGACCGAGCCTGGTGAATGCGGCTGCGGGGTGCCCGAGGGGACGTGCGGCGCATGTGCGACCTCCTTGAGCGGCAATGAAAAGGTAGAACGCGGAGACTTTGTGTGCTCCCCCAATGGCCGATATCAATTTGGCTTGGATGACGGTGGTGATCTCGTGCTCCTCGCGGGCACCCAGGTTCTGTGGTCGGCGGGATTGTGCTGTGACGCAGGCTTCCTCGCTATGCAGGCGTCAGACGGAAACCTCGTCGTCTACACCGATGACAAATCTCCCCGTTGGGCCTCGAGAACGACGGGCAACCCAGGCGCCGTCTTGTACGTGGAGGACGACGGCCGGGCCGTGATCCGGATCGGGAGCCGCGAGCTGTGGTCGGTGGGCGGTGTGGACGAGGACCTGTGTCCGAGCGATCCGAACAAGACCGAGCCCGGTGAATGCGGCTGCGGCGTGCCTGAGGGGACCTGCGGAGGTGAAGATGTCTGGAAATTCATCGTCGTGGGTGACAGCCGCGGTTCGGACGACGGCGTCAACACGGCCGCTTGGGGGCACTTGGTCGATGCGATCATCGACGAGGGCGGCGAGTTCGTGCTGTTCCCCGGCGATCTCACCACCAACGGCTACGCGTCTCAATTCGAGCAGTGGAAACAGACAACGAAGCCTCTTTACGACGCCGACATCGGTGTGTACGCGATCCGCGGGAATCACGACGACACGAGCTTGTCAGCGTGGAACGACGCGTTCTCTGGAGAGTACGGCTTTCCTCAAAACGGCCCCGTGGGTGAAAAGAATCTCACCTATTCCTTCACCCACAAGAACGTATTTGTGGCTGGGATAGACAACTATTCCGGCTCAAGCGGGATCAACCAGAGCTGGCTGGACGTGCAGCTCGCGCAGAACGCTCAGCCCCATGTGTTTGTCTTTGGCCACGAGCCGGCCTTTGCAGCGTCCCATCAAGATTGCCTCGATGACAACGCGACCGCGAGAAATCGGTTCTGGGAGAGCATCGAGGACGCACGCGGCCGGGCCTACTTTGCCGGGCACGATCACTTCTATGATCACGCGCGGATTGGCGACGGCGACGGGAATCCGGACGACGATGTTCACCAGTTCATCGTCGGAACAGCCGGAGCCCCGGCGTACAGCTTTGACGGAAACTACTCGGGCAACAACAGCGGTTACACTCCTGTTCAAGAGTACTACGCGAAGCAGTACGGCTACATCGTGGTCGAGGTTGACGGGATGGATGTCCGCATGACCTTCAAGCAGCGCAGCGGCAGTTCCTATGTCGCGCGGGACGGCTTCTCCTACACGCTGGGCGCAGACGATGGCGGCGGTTCCAACCCGCAGAGCCTGGTGCTCACCCCCGATGCCGACGCGTACGTGGACAGCGCCAATGCGGGGACTAACTTCGGCAGCTCCGGCACGCTTTTGGTGGATAACGATCCGGACGTGTACGAGGCGCTCTTGCGCTTCAACGTCCCGGCGCTCACCGCCGAGGTCTCAAGAGCGACATTGCGCCTGTTCGTGACGAACCCGACGGGGGACGGCCCCAAGGTCT
>JAABTR010000885.1 GCA_011389755.1 Deltaproteobacteria bacterium
CGCTCGCCCACGCGCTGTGACGCCTTTTGGGACGAGCCCGACGAAGGGGCATCTTACAGCATCGGGCACTTGGGAAAACGCTACATTCTCGGGCAGGGCTGGAACGGCGTGGGATTCCCCAACGCCATGCTCTTTCAGTTCGTAGACAACCAAACACCCCGGCCCGAAAGCTTTTGTGGAATCGCTCGCGGGAGCCACCACGGCAGCTCCACCTACAACGCCGAGTGGTCCCAGTGGCTCACCGCGCTCGAGAGCTACCTGGCCCAAAACGGCATGCTGGACAAAGGCTATTACTACGTACAAAACGAGCCTCAAGATGCCGCCGACCACGCGTTGGCCGCCCACCTGTGCCGCCTCACCAAAGCGGCCGCGCCAGATCTGCGGATCGCCATCAGCGAAGAGCCCAAGCCCGACATCGCCGAAGATCCCGGGGGCGACTGCGGCTACGACATTTGGATCGCCCACGTCCGAGCCTACAGTCAAGACTACGCGTGGCAGCGACAACGGGAAAACGGCGAACAGGTGTGGATCTACAGCCTCGATCACGATCCCGATCCCTACTTCAACCCGACCCGCGTTGACGCAGGCGGTGTGCATCAGCGCATCATCCCCTGGGTCTCGTGGCGCATCAGGGCGCGAGGATGGGCCTACTACGACGCGAATCGCTTCTTCGAAAACGGCAGGCCCACGATCCGCGGGGCGCTCTTGCGAGAGGGCTTCGAAGACTACGAGTACCTCTACCTGGCAAACGGCGCGTCCCATCCCCTGCCCGGTGAGGAGCGCGCTGTGGATGAGACCGTCGCGTCCGTGGCCTCGAGCCTCACCAGCTGGACCAAGGAGCCGGACGCGCTGGTCACCTTGCGCCACGAGCTCGGCCGATATCTCGAAGGATCCCGCCTGACCCTCCCGACCCTAGAGGCAGACTCGAAGACGCGAGAGCGAGGCGCGTACCACCTGAGCTTCCAGGACCCGAGCGGCCGCCCGACCGCGGATCCGCTCATCGTTGACGGCAAGACGTACGCGAAGATCGGGTGGGAAGCCTACAGCAACGACGCCGGTTATGGCTGGTACGGCGAAAACGTCGACAACCCCGGGATCGCCCTTTACGGCTACGACCAGGTGGACGGCTACTCCGAGGCGCAGCGCGGCTACCTCTACGACGACTACGGCCGGGACAACCTGTTCGAGTTCGACCTGGAAAACGGCCGCTACGAGGTCACCATCGGCGTCGGCCGCCCCGCCCGGGGTTATCCCGGTGACCCCCACAACGCCGGCATCGAAGGTCAAAAAGTCATAAACGACGAGCCGACCTCGGACGCCGCCCCCACCATCAGCCGCTCGGTCACCGTCGATCTCCAAGACGGCAGCCTCTCCATCGAGATCGGCGGCCGCTCCCAGAAAACGGGAACATGGGCCTACACCTTTTTGTCTTTCGTCGACATCGTCCCCATCGAGTAGCGCGTCTTCCGGCCCACTTCTTTTATCTGTCTAGCTCTGCGCAGACCGGCTCCCGTTTTTCAAGACTTGCTTCACAGCCACGCCGAGCCGCTCCAAGTTGTAAGGTTTTTTTATATACTGTCCGGCCCCCAGCTTCTGGGCCTCTTTTACGCGGTCGGTCTCAGAGAAGCCACTGGCGATGACCGCACGTTGATTGGGGTGGATTTTCGCGATCCTTTTGTACGTCTCCAAGCCATCGATGCCCGGCTCCATAATCATGTCGAGGACGAGAAGGTCGGCGCTGTCATGGGTCAAATACTCGACCGCCTCCTCGCCGCTCGAAACAGCCACGACCGCGTAGTTCAACCTCTCAAGCACATTGATCGCTATTTCACGTTGCTCGGCGACATCATCAACCACGAGGATCTTCTCCCCGTGACCCATGACATTCTCTATCGAAAAAGTCGGACTTTCTTGCACGTCTTGATCCGTGACCGGAAAGTAGAGCTCAATGGTCGTCCCGACACCTTCTTGACTTTCAATGTCGATATATCCCTTGTGATCCTTGACTGTTCCCCACACGACGGCCATTCCCAGGCCGGTCCCGCTCCGCCCCATCACCTTCTTCGAGTAAAATGGTTCGAATATCCGC
>JAABTR010000886.1 GCA_011389755.1 Deltaproteobacteria bacterium
CAGGATCTCGACGAGCTCTCTCCCGGCGCGTTCGGTATCTCCGAGCCGACGGGGCCTGCCCACCCCATCGAAGAGATAGAAGTTTTCCTGATCCCCGGCCTCGCGTTTGACCGGGCCGGCAACCGGCTCGGATTCGGAGGCGGTTTCTACGATCGGGCGCTCGCCGATCTACGCGTGACCACGGAAAAAGTTCCACTTCTCATTGGCATAGGGTATAGCTGGCAGTTGCTCGATTCATTTTTACCTGCTGAGTCGTGGGACGTCCGGTTAGACCGTGTCGTCACCGACGAAGGCATGTTTACTTTCGGCGCGGGTGAAGAACCCGAGGAGAAACCGGAATGAGCCCTACATGGTTCTTCATCATCGGCATGCCCGTGGGCGGCCTGGCTATCTGGCTTTTCTATGTGGGGCGCATTCGTGAGCTCCACCAGGAACTCGATCAGGCCAAGAGACAGTAAAGGAGACCGGCATGGACATGGTTGGATTCATCCTGGGTGTCGTGATCGGTGGACTCGGATTGTGGGTGTACATGCGCGAGCGTGTACTTCGGCTGGAGGCAGAGATCGACGCCGCCAGCACCCGCAAGGTCGTGGAGTCCGTGAGCGCTCCGCCCGTCAAAAAGCGCACAGTCGGCGAAGGAAAACGCAGTGCGCCGGCCCCGGACTCGAAAGCTGAGCAGCCTGACTCGACGAAGAAGAAGCCCGACGTTGCGTCGAAACTTCCGGAGCCGTCATCTGTCTCCGAAGCGAGCAGCAGCGAAGAGGAATGAGCGCCAGCCAGTAACCTCGCTACAAAAACCTGCTGCGCGGACCCGCGCGTAGGCATGTATCCTGCGTATCGTGTTTGACACCACGCGTGGCGTGAGCCACCGTCGAAGCCGCCTCCCGGCAGAATTACCGCCGGGGCGGCTCTTTTGGATCTGTCGCGCGCTACGTCGTGCCTACCCCCTCGGGGGATACATTCGGAGTAAGAAATGGAAGCTGAGGGCCTGGGGTTTGCGTATCTTCTTCTGGGGGTCGTCATGGGATCGGCGATGGGTTTTCTCCTCGCCATGAACCGCGCCGTCAGACGCGCTGATGAACGGGTGGAGACCAAACTCGCAGAGCTCAGGGAGACCACCCGCGAAGAGACGCAGTCACGCGTCGAGCGCGCCGTCCGCGACGAGCTCACCGACACCGTGCGCTCAGAGCTCAGTGCAAAGTACGAAAAAGAGATCCGCGAGGAGGTGGAGCGCGAGGCGCGAAGGATTCGAGAGGATGCCGAGTCGGAGGCGAGCGGCCTCACCCGTAGTGCCGAGATCGAAGCGAAGGAGATCGTCATTCAGGCGCGCCGCGAGGCCGAAGCAGAGGCTGAAAAGCGGCGCCGGGATCTCGAGAAGCTCGAAGAGCGGCTCGACCATCGCGAGGAGAGCCTCGAGCAACGCCTCGACAAGCTCGACAAGCGTCAGGCCGAGCTCGACCAGAACGACGCTCGACTCGAGAAGCGAACCGCAGCACTCGAGGAACGCGAAGTTCAGATCGAGAGCCGCGAGAGCACCATCGTGCAGGAGCTCGAAAAGGTCGCCAACTATTCGCGCGAGGATGCCAGACAGGAGCTTGTGGAGCGCATCAGCGGCGACGCGAAGATCGACGCCGCCAAGATCGTCCGACAGATAGAGGAAGAGGCGACCGAGGAGGCTGACAAACGAGCCAAGAAGATTCTCGGCATCGCCATTCAGCGGTGGGCCGGCGAGTACGTCGTCGAGCGCACAGTCAACGTGGTTCAGTTGCCGAGCGACGACCTCAAGGGACGAATCATCGGCAGGGAAGGGCGCAACATCCGCGCCCTCGAAGCAGCGACCGGGATGGATGTCATCATCGACGACACGCCCGAAGCGGTCGTCGTCAGCGGATTCGATCCGGTGCGTCGGCAGGTGGCAACGCTGGCCCTCGAGAAGCTCATCTCAGATGGTCGCATTCACCCCTCGCGCATTGAAGAAGTGGTCGAAAAGACGCGGGAAGAGGTCGACCGCGAGATCAAGGAGTACGGCG
>JAABTR010000887.1 GCA_011389755.1 Deltaproteobacteria bacterium
GACTCTCTCAAGGGCGCGAGGCGTTCGTTGACGTCGCCGGCGAGCTCGTCGGGCACCGGCAAGGTCGGAACGAAACATTTAATACCGGCCAAGAGCCAGGCCGACAGCTCGGTCCCGGTTCCTACGAGCTTGGTCACAAACAGCCCCGGACGCAAAAGTGTGAGCTGCTGCCCGAGGGAGAAAGCCGTGCCCATGCGGTCCTTGGTAGCTTTGCCTCCGGGCGCCGCGACGATCAACGGAGGAGACGTCTCCACGAGCTCGAAGCCCTTCGCCTGCCCGGGGTGGTAGAAAAGAGGGGGCGGCTCGAGCCCCAAAGCTCCCGAGGCGAAATTCACAAAGGCGGCAAAAGAGCTCCCCTCCTTACTGGTGTCCAAGATGTCCGCGGACTTGACGCCGAAGTCGGAGTGGGGCTGGCCCTTGAGCTTGAAGATGGCCTTTTGCACCACGCCAAAGATAGAGGTGATCTTCTGGTTCATCTCAGGGTGCGCCAAAAGCCGCGTCCACTGTTCGTCACGCACCCGGCTCTCAAACGAGGGCAGATCCTCGGGCTGGTAACGCCGATAGAAGCTGCGCTCATCGGGCGACGCCTGGTTGAGCTGGGACAAGACAGAAGCCGCGCACCAGGCCCGATCGGGCTCTTCGTCCGCCGAGTAGATGTGGTACATGGCCCGGAACGACTCGGTCCTGGCGGGATTTTCGCCCAGCATGAGTCTGTGCAGCTCCAAGGCTTTGTCCTTGTACTCCATGTTCCAGCCGTAGAGCTCGGCGAGCTTTTCCTGGTACTCGCCGCTGTCCGGATCGAGCCGCACCATCACCTCGTAGAGCATCACCGCGTCCTTGGGGCGGTTGAGCTGCTTGAGGAGCAACTCAGCGTAAGGCGCGTAGATGCGCAGCTTGGCCTCGACGGGGGTCTCTTGGTTCATCGAGGCGATGGTTCGCTTGTAGTGACGCTCGAGCCCCTCCCAGTCCTTCTTCTCGGTGAGCACCTCTTCGATGGCCACGGTGGCGTCGGTGAGCTCCGGGTCCGACTGGGCCGCCTGCTGGAAGAAGCCCAAAGCTCTATCGGGATCTTTGAGCTCGCGCCTGTAGATTTTCGCGGCCGTGAGAAGATACCGAGCCCGCTGGGGTGGTTCTTCCACCAACTTGGCGATGCTCAGCACCACCGAAACCAGCTCCTCATATTTCTTGAGCGCCGAGTAAATCTTGAGCAGCTCGCCCAATATCGTGCGATCCGCCGGGTCTATCTCCAAGGCTTCCCGCAAAAGGGTCGACGCCCTCTCGGCGTCCTTGAGCTTCTCGAACAAAACGGTGGCGGACCTGCGCATCAAGGTTGTGCGCCGCTCATCGTCCTCGTCCAAGGAAGCCAGCACCCTCTGGAGCGCCTCCACCATGCCTCGGAAATCTCCACGTCTCTCGTGCACGTCGGCCAAGAGGAGCCGCGCATCGAGGTTGTCCGGAGACATCACCGTGACTTGCCTCGCGAGCTTGGCGGCCTGGGCCACCTCGTCGATGCCCAGGTGCGCTCTGGCGAGCTTGATGAGCACCTCGACCTTCTCTTCTGCCGACAAATCGGGGACAACATCCAGGTAGCGCGAAAGCTCTTCTCGAGCCATGCGGTACTCGCCGACCTGAAAAGCCACCTCGCCGAGGCGCTTGACGAGTGCGGGCTCGTCACCGGCGACGTCGGCCGCCCGCGCGAATGTCTCGAGCGCCTTGGGACGGTCGCCGAGATGATCATAGGCCTCTCCCATTTGAGTGAACAGCTCGATCCGCTTTTCCTTTGTCAGGGATTCGGCCGCGTCGGCCCACCGTATGTAAATGGGCAGCGCCTTTTCCCATTTGCCAAGCTGGCGGTACAAGGTGGACAGGTTGTCACTCGCGGTCAGGTTGTTCTCGTCCAGCTCGAGGGCCTGCTCGAAATAGCGGATGGCGCGGTCGACGTCTTTGATGTGCTCGGCGCACAAGACGCCCAGCTCGGCGTAGAGCTCAGCTCGGCCCAGCGGGCCTTCGACGAGCTCCAGCTC
>JAABTR010000888.1 GCA_011389755.1 Deltaproteobacteria bacterium
CGCTGGTCTTCCGGTCGCCGACTTTCGACGGCGGCTACGCCGTGGCCTGTGGTCTGGAGCCGGCCCTTGGTTTTTTGGAGAAGCTCAGGTTTGATGCCGAGGATATCGACTATCTGGCGTCTCTGCGGGCGAGCGACGGCGCAGCTCTGTTCGATGATGACTTCCTCGACTATCTCAGAGGGTTTCGTTTCGACTGCGACGTCAAAGCCGTGCCCGAAGGGACGGTGGTCTTTGCCCAGGAGCCCCTCCTTCGGGTTACGGGGCCCATCGCGTCGTGCATGTTGGTGGAGAGCCCCTTGCTCAATATCATCAACTTTCAGACCCTCGCGGCCACCAAGGGGGCGCGGATGGCTCAGGCGGCCGGCGACGAGGTGGTCTTGGAGTTCGGGCTCCGGCGGGCCCAGGGGATCGACGGAGCGCTGTCCGCGGCCCGGGCGACTTACATCGGCGGGTGCGGTGCCACGTCCAACGTGCTCGCCGGGCGGCTGCTCGGGATCCCGACCAAGGGGACCCACTCCCACGCCTGGGTCATGAGCTTCGAGACCGAGATGGAGGCGTTCGAGGCCTACGCCAAGGCGATGCCGGCCAACTCGATCTTGCTGGTAGACACGTATGATTCCCTCGAAGGGGTGCGCAAGGCGGTGGAAGTTGGCAAGATGCTCCGAGAGATGGGGCGGAAGCTCGGCGGGATCCGCCTCGATTCGGGAGATCTTGCCTACTTGAGCATCGAGTCTCGCAAAATCTTGGACGCGGCCGGGTTCGAAGAGGCTAAGATCGTGGCCTCGGGGGAGTTGGACGAGCGCCTCATCGCCAGCTTGCACTCCCAGGGAGCGAAGATAGACATTTGGGGGGTGGGCACGAAGCTGACGACGTGTTGGGAGCAGCCGGCCCTGGGCGGGATCTACAAGCTCACCGCCCTCGAAGGAGAGGGCGGGACGTGGCGACACAAGATCAAGCTCTCCGAGCAGGCCGCCAAGACCACCACGCCTGGGATTCACCAGGTGAGGCGCTACTCGCGCCCGGACGGCGCCATCGCGGACGCCATCTGGGACGAGCTCATCGGCATCGAGGAAGAAACCCGCATCGTCGATCCTCTCGACGCGACTCGAAGGAAGCGCATCCCCGCGGGAACACAGCATGAGGATCTCCTCGTGCCGGTCATGGAAAAAGGGAACATCGTCTATGAATTCCCTCCCATCGAGGAGATTCAAGAACGGACCAGATCGCAGCTTGCTTCCTTTCATCCTGGAGTAAAAAGGTTCGACAACCCCCATCAATACCCGGTCGGGCTCGAACATCGTCTGCACGATTTGAGAACCCGCTTCATCGTCCAGCTGCGAGGTGACGGGTGAGACGCGCGTTGCAGTTATTTAATCGTGGGTGTGGAGGGTCACGGCAGGACTTCTGAGAACAGGAGCGCACCTTCGGTCAGGTGCAGATCTTCGCCGCAGGTCGGATCCTCGAGGGCTTCGGCGCAGACCGGGAGCTCGTCTCCCAGACGGTCCCGCATGGCGCAGATGGCGCCGGCCTCATCCCACTCGGCTTCGAATGTCCAGTCTTCGGTGTCGAGGCGGATGCCCAGGCCGTCGTAGAGGCTTACGATGATCCCGTCGACGGTGTGGGCGGTTCCGTCGCCGCAGAAATCGGCCCGGAGCATCCGGGTGCAGGCCTGGTGGTGATCCCAGAGGGTGAAGGTCTCGCAGTCGTTTTTTTCTTCGCACACGGTCGCTTCACCCCAAGGAATGTAACCGGCGCTGACGCACTTTTCGAGGACGTAGCCCTGGCAGGCGAAGGTGAACGCCTGGGGGTCGTCGATATGGTCGCCGCCGCCGGCGACCCCTTCGCGGTAGTCCCAGCGCCCCTGCAGAGGAATCGCCGGGATCGCATTGCCGAGGCCGTCCGTGCCGCACAGCGGCTGCCAGCCGGACGCCGTCTCGTATGAGACCTCGTACATGCCCATGGCGTGTCCCTTGCCGTGCTTTTTGCCGTGCCCCTTGCCGTGCCCGTCGTCCAGACT
>JAABTR010000889.1 GCA_011389755.1 Deltaproteobacteria bacterium
GGGCGCCGTCCACGTAAAAATCGACCCTTTTGACCCGAACATCATCGGTCGCGTCGACCCGGATCTCTAGCGGCATGCCTGCGGTGACGTGGGCGCCGGACACGGGATGGCTGATGGCCACCTGCGGTGGGCTGTCACCGCGCACCGAGACGAGCACGGGATCCGACTCCATGCGAGCGCCCCCCTGGTCCACGACCCGGGCGATGAGCTCCACCGAGGACCCGAGCATCTGCTCCTCGATCGGAACCGTGAACGTACGCCTGCTGGTCCGCACGCTCATGTCGCCCGAGCTCGCGAGGTCTTCGCCTCGGTAGTGCAACAGCTCGTGAACACGCCCGCTGATGAGCAACGCCACCTCGAGGCCCGCCTCGAGGGTGTCGTCGGAGAACTCGATCTCCACGGGCAGCGTCTGCCCCACGGTGGCGTACGAGCCGTTGCTCGGAGAGACGATGCGCGCAAACGGCGGCTTGTCTTTGATCACCCGGTACAGCCGGGAGCCGGTCTGGCCGGATCCGCCGCTGCTCGTGTGCAACACCGCGTGGAAGGCGCGGCTCGTCTCGCTGACGGAGATCGCGGGGACCACCTGGTTGAGTCGCCAAACCTCCCACTGACCCTTCGTCATCCCGTCCGGAGAGGGGCGCGTCTCGAAGATCGGGTAGGTCACATTCCCGATGGGCGCGCCGTCCACATAAAAATCAACAATCGAAATATTGCTGCGCTCGGCCCTTTTCCCAGCGTAGTACGCGACTTCGTAGCGGATGGGCCCACCCTCCACGAATCGCTCGAGGCTCTTCGGGCTCGTGATCTCCACCGCCGGCGCGTCCGAGGCCGCGGGTGGCAACACGCGGACTGTTTTCTCGAGCGACCGGACAGCTTGATCCCGCGTATCGACGGCGATCGCCGCGAACGTCAGCGTCTGATGCACGAATTTCTCGTCGATTTCGATGGTGAGGCCATACGGCGCTTGTGTGCGCTGCCCGATCTTCAGGCCGTTCATCTCGAAACGTACGCTTTTTATGCCGACATCGTCCCCTGGGGACGCCTCGAGATGCAGCTCCTCGCCCGCCACCACGGTCTCCGCCACGCTCAGCTCCACCGAAGGAGCCGCGTCGTAAGCGACCACGGGGACCTCGGCGAACACGTCGGGCGACTCGCTCAGCTGTGCCCGCAAATGCAGGGAATCGCTGGGCTCCACCGGCGCATGGGCCACCAGGTGACGGCCCTCCAATATCTCCAGCAGGCCTTCGGCGCCCTCATCCAAAAGGAACTCCACATCGAACCGCGAGGACAAAGCGGCCTCGGTGCCGTCATCGAAGATCCCCACGACCCGGGGAAGCTCCCGCGGCTCGTTCAAACGCTCGAGGGTGAACGCGCCGTCGTCCCCGAGCCCCACCGCTTTGAGGGCGCTGAGGGATCTCGACATATCGATCTTCACGGGGATGTCGTAGTCGGGAAGCCCGGGATAGCTCACGGTGACGAAAAACTCACCGGCCGTCTCCACGAGGGGGTAGACGACGCCTTCCGAGGTCACCCGCACCGACTCCGGATCGGAGGATCGAAAGCTGACCCCCCGCGCTCCGGCGGCGAGCGGTGTGACCCCGCGAAACTGGAAATCCACGTGAGGCACGATGGTGACGGAGTCGAAAAGACTGGTAAACAGAACGCTTTCGGGGGTGGCCCACAGGTCGTAGGCCTCTTCTTCGATATCGTCCCCGGAATAGGCGATCACGGACTCGTGGCGCTCGTTACCCGACGCATCGACCGCTTTCAGATCGACGAGGAAGATGCCGTTGCCGGCGATCTCTGCGGGGCTCAGCTCACTCGAGGTCGGCAGGGCGAACTCGAACAGCCTCTGTCCTTCGGCCCGGGGATACACCCGCACGTACTCATCGGTTTTTGCGAACGCCTCGCGAGCCGCCTGGTAGACCACGCCCCCCGCCGCCCGCAGGTCGCTGCCCCGAAGTCCCACCACGCGGAAGGCGACATACGTCAAGTCCACGT
>JAABTR010000023.1 GCA_011389755.1 Deltaproteobacteria bacterium
CGCTTCCCCGCCGCGGCGAGCTGCGGCCCCAGCGCGGCCAGCAGGGGCAAGTATCCGATGGCGGGCCAGTGGGGCTCGGCGACCTTGGACCACAGCCCCAGGGCAAAGCCTCCGACGAGCCCAAAACTCGAAGCCGCCAAGAGAAGCTGCTCGAGGGGGCCGGCGAGCCTGCGGTCTCGCCAAAGCCGCCACCACGCCCAGAACAAGAGCGGCAGCATCACCGGACCGACGTAGAGGAGCTGGCCTCCTGCGAGGGCGCCGAGGTTACGCAGCGACACGCCGGCTTCGCCCTGGGTCCAGACAAGCCTGTGGAGGGCCCCAGCCCATCCGTGCCGAAGGTTCCAGACGATGACCGGCGCGGTAAGAATCGCAACCACAAAGGCGGCGACCCACAGCGCCTTGGTCTTGAAGATCCAGCGGTTCTTGCGGTGCAAAAGAACGACGAACGTCGCAGCCCCGAGCAGCGCGCCGGTGTGCTTCGCCAGAAAAGCGCCGCCGAGCAGCGCGCCCAAGATGACCGCGCGCCACAGCGCCACCCGCTTTGTCCGCGCGGCATCTTCCATGACCCGGCCCAGCATCCAGATGTAGCTCGCCCAAAGCGCCGCGCTGGGGGCGTCCGGGGTCGTCGCGACGAGACCTATTGTGAAAACCGGCGTGCCGAGCAGCGCCAAGGAGCTCCAGCCGGCAGCTCGGCGCCCGCCCAGCTGCGCCGCGGTCAAGGCGACGAAGATCACCGTCACCGCCGAGCATATCATCGCGACGAGACGCACCGTCAGGACGCTCGTACCTCCCAGAGCCGTGAAGAACGCCACCAGCCAGCCCACCAGCGGGGGATGGTCGAGGTAGGAAGCCGAGGGGTGTGCGCCGTAAGCCGCGTAGAGGGCCTCGGCATCGCCTAGCCCCAACCTGGAGGAGGTGACCAGCCCGACGCCCCAGACGAACGCGATCACCGCCCAAGGGGCCCAGCCGAGCTTCTTCACGAAATCACCGCCTCTACCATATCCGCCACCCGCCCGGCGGCGCCGGCGGGGCCGAGGCGCTCGCGCACCTCCTCGAAGAGGCGCCCAAGCGACCGCGCGTGCTTCGGGCGCAAGAGGTTTTCCACATGGGCGACGATCGCCTCGGGGGTCACCTCGTCCTGGAGCAGCTCGGGCGCCACCGGCTCCCCGGCTATCCAGCTGGGCAAGGACACATACGGGATCCGCACCAGCCGCCGGGCGATCTGCCACGACAGACGGTCGATTTTATAGACGGTCAAAAAGGGCGTCGAGGCCAGCGCGGCCTCGAGGGTTGCGGTCCCCGAGGCCACCACGGCCGCATCGCAGCGAGCGAGCAGATCGGCGCGGCGCAGCTCCGGCGGAGCCATGACGGCCGATGGGCCCAAGGCCCTCGTCGAGACGTCGGGGTGGGGCGCGAAGACGCACGTTATGCCCTTGCCCTCGAGGAGACTCGCCGCTCGCAGCATGGCGGGCGCCAGCCTCTCCACCTCGCCGGTGCGCGAGCCGGGCAAAAACGCCACCACCTTGCGGCCAGGGGGCAGCTCCATCGCGCGATCCGCCGCCTCGGCGCGCGCTGGGGGCTCGTCCAACAGGGGGTGACCCACGTAACGGGCCTCCACCCCGCGCGCCCGGAGCATCTCCTCCTCGAATGGCAAGACGCACGCCACGGCTTGGCAGCGCCGCCGCAAGAGATCCGCGCGCCGGGCCCGCCACGCCCAAAACTGCGGCGCGACATACTGAATCACAGCCACGCCGCCTGCGCCGAGGACGCGGGCCAGAGGCATGTTGAAGTCCGGAGCGTCCACCAAAAGCGCGGCACACGGCGCGTGCTCCCGCGCCGCAGCCCTCAATCCGAGCCAGGTCCGTCCCCAACCGAAAATCCGACGCCCGGCTTCCCCGGGACCAACGGCGGCGAGATCCCGGACAGGGACGACGAGCTCGGCTCCGGCGCGCCGCATCCTTTCGGTCCCGGCCGCGATCACGCGCCGACCTCTACGGGCGAGGATCTCCACCACGGGGCACGCCGCCTGCTCTGCCGACGGTTCCAAGGCCACGACCAAGACGGTGCGAGCGCGCGGTTCGCTTTTTGCTTTCATCGGCGGGAACATACCCTCAATTTGGGATTTGCCAAAGCCCAGGGGCGGGCGCTATCCTGCTTCGGCCTCCAAGGTTCAAGCGCCGCCAAGGAAGACGATGATGCGAAAAAAAGCCAAGCGAAAAGGCTACCTCGAGCCCATGGCAGGAGATGTGCACAGCATCGTCAGGCGGCTCGCCAGAGGAGAGCCGGCCGTGCATCCCGAGCTGTGGGCGCGGTGGGGTGACATCGTGGGCCCGCAGCTGTGTCGGCGGTGCGTGCCTTTGTCGCTGCGGAACGGCCGCCTCCTCGTCGGGGTCTCCAGCTCGACCTGGCTCCACGAGCTGTCGTTTCTCATTCGAACCCTGATCGATCGATTCGCAGACGAGATAGGCCCGGGGGTCGTCAAGGACATACGCCTCATCATCGAGCCCCACATCTTCGCCCGCAAATCAGCGCCGGGACGGGAGACTCCCCCGTCTTTCCAAGGCGCTCTCCCGGCAAATGTCAAAGAGGTCCTCGATGGAATCTCAGACGAGGAGCTCAGACGAAGCGCCGAGAAAGCCTTCAGGGCAAATCTCGGAGCTCATGGGCAGGCAAATAAGTAAAAAAAGCAAGGACCTACAAAGCTGAGACGTCACTCGTCGATGTCTTCGATCACCTCCTCGAACATCTCGTCCTCGTCGGCTTCCTCCTCTTGGACGACCCCTCCGAGATCGATCTCTGCCAGGAGCTGCGTCGTAATGATGTTAAGCGCTTCGCGCGCTTTGACGACGATTTCGCCATTGCGGGCCATGACGTCGGAGAGCTCCTCGAAATCGCTCTCCAGGGATGACAGCCTGTCCCTGGTCTGCTCCAGCTCTTCGGTCAGCCCCTCCGCCCGCGTGCGCTCCTCTTTGAGATCGTCCTCGGTGGATTCCAGCTGCATCGACGTGCTCTTGAGCTCGCCCTGGGTGGTGCCGAGCTGCTCCCAGACCTGCTCCAGCTCCTTGGTCGCCTCCCCGAGCTCATCTTGGGTCCCCGAAAGACGCGACTGGACGCCGCTGAGCTCTTCCCGCGTTCCGGCAAGCTCCGTCTCCACGCTCTGCTTTGCTTCCTCGAGGGACGCGACCGTCTCCTGGTGGGATTGGAGCATCTCCGCGAGCCGCCCCTCGTAGTCCTGCTTCTGGCTTTGAAGTTGCTCCGCTCGCTCGAGCTCCGACTCGGCCAACGCCTCGTCTTTTTCGGTCTCCAGCTTGCTTTTTTCCGACGCGAGCTCTTCTTCGTGACGCAGCCGCTGCTGTGTCAGAGCCTCTTCCCGAACCCGATCGGCTTCGGCCTGCAGCTCTTCGAGGGCCTCTTCCCGCTTCTGATCGAGTTCGGCCTCCAGATTCCTCAGGGCTTCTGCGCGCTGCTGGTCCTTGTCTGTGGTGACCCCGGCTATCTCATCATCTTTGGACGCGGTCAGCTCGGCCAGCGCGTCCTCTTTTTCACTGGCGAGCCTCTGGGCTTCTTCTCGTTTTTCTTCCAGAGTCGTTTCGAGCTCTTTCTCGGTGGCCAGGAGTTTTCCCTGTGTCCGCTCGACGCGCCCTTGGAGGTCGTCGGATTTTCGAGCGAGCAGGTCCTTGTCCGCGGTCAATGCCCGGATGGTGTCTTCCTGCTCGTGGGCGCGGCGAGCCTGAGCGATGTTGCTCTCCTCGAGGTCGGCTTTTTGCCGCGCCAGCTCGTTTACCTTCTCTCGAGACTCGAGCAGCTGTTTCTCCCGCTTGTTGACCGCGTCCCGCAGATCGAGCAGCTCTCGGTCCTTTTTGTTGAGCGACTCACGCAGCTCGAGGAATTCCCGGCTCGACACGCCTTCGCCTCCGCCGGAGGCCTTCGCGTCGGCCAGCTCCCTCTCGAGCTGGGAGATTTTGTCAATCAGGGCGTCGTTGCGATCGCTGAGCCCCCCGGCGTCTTGGGATTGCTCCGATTTTGTCGTGAGCGCTTGCTCCAGAGCGTCCTCGAGCTCCTCGACCCTCCTGCGCAGCGTCGCGGTCTCTTCGTCGGAGACACCAGAGGCTTCTTGCACGGCCACTGGGACGGGAGAGGGCGCCGGAGTGGTGACCTTGGTCTCCGTCGGCTTCGGGGTCTTGCCTTCGTCGCCCAGCTCCAGCGCGGCGAAGGCCTCGTCGGTGAAGGCGTCGATTTCATTGTCGACCTCTTCATCCGCACCCGCGTTCTCTATCTCCATGACGTCCACGCCCATTTGGACGGAGACCTCATCCTCTCCGGCCTCCACCATCTCCACATCCTCGATCTCGAACTCATCATCATCGGCCGCAAAGGCTTCAGCCTCCGAGGATTCCTCGTTTTCCGGCTCAGCGTCGACCTCGCCATCTCCGAGAAACCGCCCCAGCACCTGACCGACCTGAGCGCCGTCGAAGGGTTTGTGGATGTATTCGTCCGCACTTTTCTTAAGCTTCCGGTGCTTCGCAAAGGTCTCCTCCCCCGCTTCGGCAGAGGACAAGATGATGGGGATGGGGCTGAGCTTGGGGTTGCTGCGCAGTTTGTTGCAGATGGAAAAACCGCTGACCTTGGGCAGCTCCACGCACAGGTATATCAGATCCGGGTGCAACTCCGCCACCCGGTCGAGACCCTCGATTCCGTCGCTGACCGCCTCGAACCGCGCGCCCCGCGACTCGACCTGTTCCTTTAATAAATTCGCGTAGATGGGATCGGCCTCAAACGCGAGAACCTGCTTGCCCGTCATTCGATTCTCCTTCATCGACTCTTCCGCTTCCAAAACGACTTCGCTTGAATCATTAGTGTCCTGCAAAAACTCATTAAGGCTAGGAGATCTCGCCCTTTTTTGTCAATTTTGCTCACTCAAATACCCTCCGCCTCCGCGTTTTCGAGCGATCAAACGGTCATAGGTGCAAAGAAATCACCCCTGAATAGGTTCGATAGACCCCGAAGGCTCCGTCAAAGGACCCGTCGAACACGAAGCCGCCGACGGTGGCAGCGAAACCTATCGAGACATAGCGCACGACCGCGAAATCCAGCCGCGCGCCCATCTCGGCGCACAGCCCCCGTTCATCCACGGACGGCCCGACCTCCAGCTCCTTGGGCCGAAACGCGACGCCGCCGATTCGGGTGATGAAACCGAACTCGAAACGCCAAAACGGGAACCCATAGGCGACCTCAAACATCACCCGATTGAGCTTGACCTCGCCGCCCGCGTAAACCTTTTGCCCCGTCGCCCTCTTAAGCTCCGGGCTGTAGCGATAGGACTTCCAGTAGCCATCGAACCGCGGGCTCGACCAGGCGGCGTGCACCCCGAGCTTCAGCGCCTTGAGCCGCAGCCCCGCCGAGACACCGAAGGAGGCGCTGCCGCCTTCGTATCTCGAGCGCAGCCCCACATCGTCGGTATCGCCGTCAGCGCCAGCGGGATCGGGCGGCTCGGTCGAAGTGACGAAAGATTTTTTAATTTCAAGCGACTTGTAGTCGACGCCCACCCCGCCTATCCACGGCTCCACATACGCCCCCACCAAGGTGTCCGCCGGTGCGCGGCCGGGCAGCGCGAAGCACGCCCAAAGAAGCACAGAAGCGGCGGCGCAGATGGGCCCCGCGTTCAAGGCTCCACCACCGACTGCCCTTCGATGGCGATGGCCAGCCGGCCGAACCCCACTTTTTTCGCAAGGTCCATCACCTCGACGACGCGCCCGTGGCGCGACGCTTTGTCGGCGCGGATCACCACCACGGAGTCTTCATCCTGGGAGTACTCCGCCGACAAAAGCCCCTCGAGCTCCTCGAGGGTGACCCTGTCACTGCCGTAGAGGATCTCGCCGCCCTCCTTGATGGCGACGACGATATCCTGCTGGTGCTTGGTCACCTGGTTGAGCGAGGCCTTCGGCAGACTGATGTCGATGTTCGGGTTCTTGACGTAGGTGGCCGTGAGCAAAAAGAAGATGAGCAGCAAAAACACGATGTCCACAAGTGGCGTCACTTCGAGGACCACCGTGCCCCGAGCCCTGCGCTCGTTGTGGAAGTTCATTCGTCCTCCTTGGAGTCCGGATGGCTCCTCAAGGGGTGCAGAACCTCCAGCAGAGACGCGGCGCCTTCCTCCAGCTTGAGGGCGTGCCGGTTCGCCCGAGACAAAAGATACCGGTACCCGATAAACGCGACGATCGCCACGGAGAGCCCGGCGGCGGTAGTGATGAGGGCCTGCCAGATTCCGTTGGCCAGCTGGCCGGGATCCACCGCCCCCTCGCGCGAGGTCGCGACGACCTTCTGAAAGACCTGTATCATACCGGTGACCGTTCCGAGCAGCCCCATGAGCGGCTCGATGCTCGCGGTGGTCCCCAAGGCCTCGATGTAGCGCTCCATGCGGATGACCTCTCGGCGCCCGTGCTCCTCGAAGACCTCCTTGACGTCGTCGCGAGGCCGCCTGCGGGCGTCTATCCCGGCGACGAGGAGCCTCCCGAGAGAGGTGTTGCTCTGCAAGCAGGTATCCCGCGCCGATTTGACATCCCCCGCGCGCACTTTCTCCAAGACACTGCTCGTCAGCCACGACGGCGAGATACGTGACTCTTGAAGCGCCCACATGCGCTCTAGGAAAATCGCCAGTGCAAAAACCGACCCGATCCCGATTGGGACCATCAGCGGCCCTCCGCGAGCCAGAAAGTCAAATACCTCGCCCATTTCACCTCCGACAGCGGGCGGGCGCGTCATCCCGTCTCACCGTCGTCTTCAGTTCCGTTTTTTTGACGCTAGAGCTACCGTATCGTTGCCAATGAATAACACCTTGTCAAACGTGTTATGATGCGCCGGTGATGCGACGACGGGCGAAAAATTGGCTGATCTACCACGCGGTCCACGCGGCGATGCGGCTCATCGGCGGGACGCCGGATAGGTTCCAAGGCGCCCTGGCCCGGTTTCTCGCCGCCGCCGGGTGGCTTTTGGCGGCGGCGCCCAGAGACCTGGCCCTGTCTCAGATGAGCCGGGCACTGCGCCGCAGCCGAGCAGGCGTGGAGCCGCTGGCGCGGGGTCTTTTTTTGCACCTGGCCAGAAGCGCCGTCGAAATCTGCCGCTACCTGCGCTGCCCGCAAAGGGCGCCGGCGATTCGCGTGGGCGCCCCCTCTCGCGCGGCCCTCGAAGAGGCCCTGGCGCAGGGCAAAGGGGTCGTCTTCGTAACCGGGCACATGGGCAACTGGGAGCTGATGGCCTCGGGTCTGGCCCACCTGGGCTATCCCATCAGCGCCGTGGCCAAGGCGAGCTATGATCCCCGCTTCACGGCGCTGATGGACAAAGCGCGCCAGAGTGCGGGCGTCCAGCCGATCTACCGGGGCCGCCCCGGCTCGGTCGCCGCGATGCTGCGCGCGCTGAGGTCGAATCGGGTGCTCGGGCTGCTCATCGACCAGGACACAAAGGTGCCCAGCGCCTTCGTGCCGTTCTTCGGCCGCCCCGCCAAGACCCCCCTTGGCGCCGCGGTCCTGTCGCGCCGGTGCGGCGCGGCCGTGGTCGTCGGGACCTGCCGTCGATGCCGCCGGGGGCGCCTCGAGGTCCACATCGAGGGGGTGTCGCTCGAGGGGATGGACGACGTGGCCGCGACGGCCCACCTGACCGCCTTGCTGGAGGCGCGGATTCGACGGCGGCCGAGTCAGTGGCTCTGGTTCCACGAGCGCTGGAAGAGCGCGCCCGAAGAAAAGCGTGAGACCGCAGAGGTGACTCCATGACGAAAGACGCTCTGCAGGCGGTCCTCGAAGGCCTTTCGCGCAGCGAAGATCCTCTCGTCGCCGCCCTGGCTCAGCTGCTGTCAGTCTCCGATCCGGAACACGACACCGTCCTCGAGCCCTTGTCCCTCCTCGCCGCTTCGCGAAGCGCTTCTTTGGAGGAGGCCTCGGCGCTCGTGTCCGCCTTGGTGGCGATAGACAAGGCGATCGCCGCGACGTGTCCCCAGAGGCTGCCTTTCGCGACCCGGCTGGCCCCTTTTTGCACCCAGAGGCTCTTGCACGCGGCCTTGGAGGCCGCGAAGGATCAAGCCGAATTTCGGCTCGCACAGCGGTCGCCCATCGTCAAGCTCGGGCGAAGGACTCTCTTCGCGGCGCCGACTGAGCTTGTGTCCCGCGAGGCCGTGGCCCATTTTTTCGACCGGATCATCCTCGCCGCTCGGGAGGCAAGAGCAAGTAAAATCATCCTATTTCAAGATCACCCCCCCGCGCCGCTGCTCGAGTCCCAACTCGACCAGCTGCGCGCGGAGCTCGAGGCTGTCGGAGCCCGCCTCGTTGTTCGTCTGCTCGAAACGAAAAAAGACAATTAGAATCACCCTATTGACTCGTTCAAGCAGTGCGTCCAGAGCCTTCTTGTCATACACTTAAAGGGATGATGCGACTTGAACCATGCTGCGCGCCCATGAGCCGGCGAAAGATGCTGCGCTTGGCATCTTGTGCCGCGGCGGCAGGCCCGCTTTTGGCCGTCAGCCCGGGACTGGCCGAGCCGCTGCCCGCGCATCCGGCGCTGCACTGGGAGCCGGCGGGCGAGAACAAGGTCCGCTGCCTCCTGTGTCCGCGGCGATGCGTGGTCGCCGATCGGGAGCGGGGCACCTGCGGTGTGCGAGAGAACCGCGGCGGAAAGTACGTCACCCTCGTGCACTCTCGCGTGGCGGCCCTCAACGTCGACCCCATCGAAAAAAAGCCCCTTTTTCACTATCGACCCGGGACCAAGGCTTTCTCCATGGCCACGGCCGGGTGCAACATCGAGTGTCGCTTCTGCCAGAACTGGGAGCTGAGCCAGTTCCGGCCCGAACAGGTCCGCAGCAAAGAGCTCACCCCAGGCCACGTCGTGCGCGAAGCCAAGCGCGCAGGCGCGTCGAGCATCGCGTTTACTTACTCAGAGCCCGTGATCTTCTATGAGTACATGCGCGATATTTGCACAGCCGCCGCGGACACGGACCTCGGCCGCGTGATGATCTCCAACGGCTACATCGAAGAGCGCCCGCTCCTCGAGCTGCTACCTCACCTGGACGCCGTAAAAATAGACTTCAAGGCTTTTTCTCAAGGCTTTTACAAAGATGTCTGCTCAGCCGATCTCAAGCCGGTGCTCGACACCCTGGTACGCATCCGCGACAAAGGCGTCTGGCTCGAAATGGTGATGCTGGTCATCCCGACCCTCAACGACAGCCCCAGGCAGCTCGAGGCGATGAGCCGCTGGATCGTCCAAAAACTCGGGCCCGAGGTGCCGATACACTTCACCCGGTTTCATCCCATGTACAAGATCAAGAACCTGCCCCCCACGCCGGTGGCGACCCTGGAAAATGCCCGCCGCATCGCCCGGCAGCAGGGGATCGCCCACGCGTACACAGGCAACCTGCCGGGCCACGCCGGCGAGAACACCTACTGCGCGAGCTGCGCAGGGGTTTTAATCGAGCGCGACGGGTACGAAATAAAATCGAACAACATCACAGACGGCCGCTGTCCGAGTTGTCGCCATCCGATAACGGGAGTGTGGGGTGCACGGCGAAGCCTTCGAGGGAAGCCATGACGTCCAAAAAAAGAAAGATCATAGAAGCCGTCCAGCAGACCAAGGAGCTGCCCTCTTTTCCCGACGTCGTGATGCGGCTCGAAGAGGAAATGAACAAACCCGAGCCGTCGGTGGAGAAGGTGGCCAAAATCGTCCAAGAGGACCCTCCTTTGTCTGCCCGCTTTCTCCAAGTCGCGAACTCGGCCTACTACTCCCGAACCCGGCAGACCACGTCGATATCCCAGGCCGTCCTGCGCTTGGGGCTGTCCGAGGCCCGCAAGATAGCCGTCGCCGCCGGTGTCTTCAGCAAGCTGAGCCAGGTGGGAGGCCGGGACACGAGGCCATTTTGGACCCACAGCCTGGCCACGGCGCTGGCCACCGAGATCATCGTCAAGCGCGCCCCGAAGAAGCCGCCTTTGGAGCTGCTGGACTCGGCGTTCGCCGCCGGGCTCTTGCACGATCTCGGCGCGCTCGCCCTGCACCAAGTCATCCCCGATGAGTACGACGCGCTGATCGAGGAGGCCGCCCAGACCGGCCGGAGCGTTCACGAGCTCGAGGCCGAGAGGCTCGAGGTCACCCATGAAGAGATCGGGGAGATCCTCACCAAGCGCTGGGGCCTCCCCGAGACCATAAGCTCGGCCATCCACCACCACCACCGCCCGAGCCACGCCATGAGCAAGGTTCAACCCTTGGCTCAGCTCATCAACATCGCCGACGCCATCTGCGTGGAGCAGGGCTTTGGGCGCCCCGAATCGACCAACCCACCCGT
>JAABTR010000024.1 GCA_011389755.1 Deltaproteobacteria bacterium
AGCTCAGCTCATCAACATCGCCGACGCCATCTGCGTGGAGCAGGGCTTTGGGCGCCCCGAATCGACCAACCCACCCGTGCGCGATGAAGATGCCTGGAAGACCTTCGGTCTCAACGACGCCATGTCGAGCAACATCATCGACCGGGTGCGTATGATGGGCGCACGGGCCGAGATCTTGGTCGAAGATTTCCGTTTCGACTGACCGGGCAGTGCATCCGAGCAAGGACGCTCGCTCAGAAAAGGGAGGCTAACCGAACCAACCGGACAGCCCCACCAAGGCGCCGAACGTGAAGCGCCAGTGGCCGAAGTCTTGATTTCGCGGGGTCTCCCCGGTGCCTACCGTGTAGTCGGCGGCGAGCGTCACGTCCAAAGAGAGGTTGGAAAAGAAGAACAGGTGAAAGCCGCCGCCGCCTCCGGCGGTGAACCCCCACCAGGAGTCGTCGCCCATTTCGTCCAAATCGCCTCGCCCTTGAAAACCGAGGATGCCCATCACAAACGGGCGAAATATCCCGGCGAGAAAGACGTACTCCACATAGGGAAGAACCTGCCAGACAAAACCGTCCGCGTCCTGGTGGTAATGGTCGTAGCCTTCGAGGCCCATCGTAAGACGCCCGCCGATGACCACATTGTCTGTCACCGCGCCGCCAAAGCCGACGCCGTAGGACGGCATCCCGATTCCGAAGGTCGCCGCGTCGAAATTCTGCTCGCGACCATCGTATTCCCTCTCACCGACGCCGAAACGAAAAAAGGTGGTGTCGAAGCTCAGCCGGAAGGCCCCCCGCGGCACCGCCGCCTCGCCGATCAGCGGTGCCGCAAGCGCCGCCAACAACACCGAAATGAGGATCAATTTTTTCATCCGCCCACTCCTTTCCTTTTTAAGAACACGAGATCAGCGCCGAACCAAGCGCGGCCCGGGCAGCAACCGACTCTTCCAACCGTTTCCATCACTATACTGCAGCCGAAACCGAGCGCCACCGCGACAGCGGACCACAAATCCGTACGTAACGTCGGAAGCGGGATCGACCCCGGTCTCTATCCAAGCCCGTTCCACTTCCGCGACGTCCAGCCGTTCCCCGTCGAGGATCACCGCCTTGGGTTTCTCGTTCGCGCGCGTTCCATCGTGGGTCACAACGTCAATGTCGTGTTCATCTTGCAAGTGCGCCCTCCGAAAGCTCCGGCCACAGTCTTTTGACAAACCTCTCGCGCTACATTTAAGGCTGCATAGCCACCATGCCATCAGGGGATTTTATGCGCGGCAAAGCAAAAAAAGAGCAACGGGGCCAAAAAAGCGCCCCTTTTATGACGTGTCGCATGTCTTTTCTGCTTCACCCCCACGTAACACTCTGTTATTGCGTAACGGCGACGTGACAAGGCGATGAGGATTGGCCGCGAAACCGAACAAAAACGCACGCGCAAGCGACTTTACCCGCACCCCCCTTCACCAAGCGGAGGCAACGGATTTCGCGCACTGATCGCGATGACGAACGCCATGAACTCGCTGAGGACAGTCTGGGGATTTTCTTTAAACAATTCGGGCTTTTTTGCCGCCGACCTCGAGGCTGACGCGCTTTTTTCGTCAGCCTCGCCTCGTCGCCGACAACCTGGCGTGTCACGCCGCAACCCTCACATGAATAGGGGAACGAGACGATGGGCAAGACGATTGTAGAAAAGATCCTCGAGAATCACCTGGGAGACGGCTCCACGAACAAGGGCGAGGAAATCGGCCTCAAAATCGATCAGTGCCTGACACAAGACTCGACCGGGACCATGTCTTGGCTCGAGTTCGAGTCTCTGGGAATCGACAAGGTCAAAGCCGACATCTCGGTGTCGTACAACGACCACACCTCTTTATCTTTCAAAGGAGAATCTTCCGACGATCACGTTTTTCTCCAGACCGTGGCGTCAAAGTTCGGCGCCGTGTACTCCAAGGCCGGCAACGGCGTCTGCCATCAGCTCCACTACGAGCGCTTCGGGGTTCCGGGACAAACCCTCTTGGGGTCTGATTCCCACACGCCGACCGGCGGGGGCCTCGGGATGCTGGCCATCGGCGCGGGCGGCATGGACGTGGCCGTGGCCAACGCGGGCGGTTACTTCTACATGACGGTCCCGAAAATCATGCGCGTGGAGCTGACCGGAAAGCTCGGCTGGGGAAGCTCCGCCAAGGACCTCATCTTGTACCTCCTGCGCGAGATCTCGGTCAAAGGCGGGGTCGGGTACGTCATCGAGTACGGCGGGGAAGGGATAAAAAACCTGAGCGTGCCCGAGCGGGCCACCATCACCAACATGGGGGCCGAGACCGGCGCAACTTCGTCGGTCTTCCCGTCCGACGCGGTCACCCGTGACTTCCTCGCCGCCCAAGGTCGGCAGCAGGACTGGGTCTCGCTCGAAGCCGACCCGGACGCCGCCTACGACAAGACCATCGAAATCGATCTGTCCAAGGTGCCGCCGCTCGTCGCCATGACCGGAATGCCGGACAACGTCAAAGAGATGAGCGAGGTCACAGGGACCCACCTCGACCAAGTTTTCATCGGGTCGTGCACCAACGGCGGCTATCGAGACCTCAGGATCGCCGCCAAGATGCTCGAAGGCCGCAAGGTGGCGAAGAACCTCGACTGCATCGTCTCCCCCGGCTCTCGCCAGGTGGAGCAGATGCTCCTCAAGGACGGCAGCATCGAGATCTTCGTGAACGCCGGCGTGAGGGTCATCGAACCCGGCTGCAACGCCTGTATCGGCATCGGCTTCGTCCCTGGCAACGGTCACCTGTCTCTGCGCACGGTCAACCGCAACTGGGTCGGGCGCGGCGGCACCAACAAGGGCTACCTCGCCCTCTCCAGCGTGGAGACGGCCGCCGCCTCGGCCATCGCCGGAAAGATCGCCGATCCTCGTCAGCTCGAAAAAGTGCACTTCGAAGAGGCGCCGTTCGTCGTCGACGACCTGCTGCTCCTGGAGCCCGAGGGACCGCAGGTCGAGGTCCGCAGGAGCCCCAACATCGTCGCCATGAAGCCCCAGACCCCTCCGGCGACGGTGCTCGAAGGGACCGCCCTGCTCAAGGTGGGGGACGGCATCTCCACCGACGATATCCTGCCGGCCGGGCCCCTGACCCAGCACCTGCGCTCCAATTTGCCGAAGATCTCCAAGTTCGTGTTTCATTACGAAGACAAAGATTTTCCGCAACGGGCCGAACAAAGAGGCGGCGGATTCATCGTCGGCGGCGAAAACTACGGCCAGGGTTCCTCGCGGGAACACGCGGCGCTGGGACCGTGGCAGCTCGGCGTCAAGGCTGTCCTCGCCAAGTCCTTCGCCCGCATCCACTGCGCCAACCTCGTCAACACGGGCATCGTCCCCCTCGAATGCGACACCTCGAAGATCGAGCAGGGCGATGACCTTAAAATCGACATCACCGCGCTGGGCGCCCAGGCGCGCATCAGCGTGAAAAACGTGACTCAAGGGATAGAGATTCCGGCGACCGCGGTGCTCACGGATCGGCAAGCCGACATCGTCAAAGCCGGTGGCCTGCTCTCCTACACGAGAGCCAAGCACAACTAAAAAAGGAAATGTCCGGGCGATTTCTAAACGCGACGCGGACGAATTGAAGAAACACAGGGAGACGTTTTCATGGCCAGAAAAGGGA
>JAABTR010000025.1 GCA_011389755.1 Deltaproteobacteria bacterium
GAGGAAATGTCCGGGCGATTTCTAAACGCGACGCGGACGAATTGAAGAAACACAGGGAGACGTTTTCATGGCCAGAAAAGGGATCAGGGAATATCACGCCAAACAGCTTCTCGGACGGGTTCTGCCCGGGTACGGCGACAAGCTGGTGCTCGTCGACGCGAGCACGGACCTGGGAGCACTCGAAAAGCTTTACCCCTGGCTCAAACAGGATCGCCTGGTCGTCAAACCCGACCAGCTCTTCGGAAAGCGCGGAAAACACGGGCTCATCGGCGCCGACCTCAGCCTCGCCGAGGTCACCGACTGGATTAAAAAGAGGATCGACACCAGCGTGACGGTCAGCGGCATCGAAGGCACGCTGACCCATTTCCTCATCGAGCCCTTTGTCGAGCACAAAGAAGAATACTACGTCGCGATGCGCACAGCCGAAGACAAGGACATCGTCTACCTGTGCCCCGAAGGCGGCATCTGCATCGAGGAGAACTGGGATCGCGTCAGCGGCATCGAGGTCCCCGACGGGCAGCCCCTCGACAGGAATATCCTGGCGAGTCGGATCACCGAAATGTTCCCCGAGCCCCACAAAGAGGTCATGACCGACTTTGTGGCTCGGTTGTACGAGTTCTTCGTCGAAGGGCATTTCACCTACCTCGAGATCAACCCCCTCACCATCGCTGGCGGCGAGATCAAGCCTCTGGACCTGGTGGCAAAGGTGGATGACACCGCCTCTTTCGAGTGCCAACACCTGTGGGGCCACACGGAGATGCCCATCCCCTTCGGGCGCGAGTTCAGCCCCGAAGAGAAGTTCATCGAGGAGCTGGACGCCAAGACCGGCGCTTCGCTCAAGCTCTCCATCCTCAACCCCAAAGGACGCATCTGGACCATGGTCGCCGGAGGCGGTGCGTCGGTGATCTTCGCCGACACCATCTCGGATCTGGGGCACGGCAAGGAGCTGGCCAACTACGGCGAGTACTCCGGAAACCCCACGACCGAGGCCACCTACAACTACGCGAAGACCATCTTCGACATGATGACCCGAGACAAAGACCCTCAGGGGCGCAACAAGATCCTGTTCATCGGCGGTGGTATCGCCAACTTCACCGACGTGGCCAAGACCTTCACCGGCATCTTCAAAGCGATGCGCGAGTACTCAGAAAAAATGCGACAAACCGGCGTCGAGATCTGGGTGCGGCGAGCCGGACCCAACTACAAATTGGCCCTTAAGCAGATGAAGAGCCTCGGCGACGAGCTGAAGATCCCCACGCAGGTCTACGGACCGGAAACCCACATGACGAACATCGTTTCGATGGCCCTCAAGTAAGGAGATGGAAGTCATGAAGACAAATAATTACGACCTTTTGAACCCAAACACACGGGCTATCGTCTACGGCGTGCAGGCCAACGCGATTCAAAGGATGCTCAACTTCGACCACGCCTGCGGTCGCGAGACTCCCAGCCTGTCCGCCATCGTCAACGAAAACAAGGCCGGCTATCACAAGGTCTTCTGGGGCAACGAAGAGATCATCTTGCCCATGTACAGGACCATCGAGCGCGCCTGCTCCCATCACCCCGAGGCCGACGTCCTCATCAATTTCGCCTCGTTTCGTTCCGCCTACAGAACGTCGAAGGCGGCGCTCGAAGAGGACAACATCCGCACCCTCGTCATCATCGCCGAGGGCGTTCCGGAGAGGCAGAGCCGCGAGCTGAGGCGCCTGGCCCGAGAGAAGGATAAATGGATCCTCGGCCCGGCCACCGTGGGCGGCATCGTCGCGGGGGGCTTCAAGATAGGCAACACCGGCGGGACCATCGAGAACATCAACGAGTCCAAGCTCTACCGCCCCGGCCACGTGGGCTTCGTGAGCAAGTCCGGCGGCATGTCCAACGAGGCCTACAACATCATCGCGCGCAACAGCGACGGCCTGTATGAAGGGGTCGCCATCGGCGGCGACGCCTTCCCCGGCTCGACCCTGTTCGAGCACGTGGTGCGCTACGAGCACAACCCAAACATCAAGATGATCGTGGTGCTCGGCGAGGTCGGCGGCTCGGCAGAGTACCAAATCGCCGAGGCGATTAAAAAAGGCGAAATCAAAAAGCCGGTGGTGGCCTGGGTCACCGGGACCTGCGCCAAGATGTTTCCCGCGTCCATTCAGTTCGGACACGCCGGCGCCAAGGCCGACACCAGCTACGAGACCGCCGAAGCCAAGAACAAGGTCCTGCGAGAAGCCGGCGCCGTGGTCCCCGAGAGCTTCGACACGTTCGACAAGGCGATCGCCACCACGTTTAAAAAGCTCGCGGAGTCCGGAAAGATCCCGCAGCTCAAAGAGTCGCCCCCGGCCCCGACGCCCATGGACCTCCCGGACGCCGTGGCTCAAGGCGTGGTCCGCCGCAGGACCGGCTTCACCACCACCATCACCGACGACCGGGGCGAGGAGCCGCTGTATTGCGGGATCCCCATCAGCCAGGTAGTGGAGCGGGGCATGGGCATCGGCGACGTGATCGGCCTTTTGTGGTTCAAACGCCGCATGCCCGAGTTCGCCTCCGATTTCATCGAGCGGGTCCTCGTCATCGCCGCGGACCACGGTCCGGCGGTCTCCGGCGCGCACAACACCATCGTGGCGGCCCGGGCAGGGCGGGATCTCGTCTCCGCGCTCGCCTCGGGTCTGCTCACCATCGGGCCCAGATTCGGCGGCGCGGTCTCGGGGGCGGCCGAGATGTTCAAAGAGGCCCTGGACAACGACATGTCTCCCGAGGCCTTCATCCGCAAATGGAAAGCCAAGGGCGTCAACATTCAGGGCATCGGCCACCGGATCAAGAGCATCCGAAACCCGGACAAGCGCGTTGAGCTTCTCAAAGACTACGCCCGCGAGCACTTCCCCGAGACGCCATATCTCGACTACGCCTTGAAGGTCGAGCAGCTGACCACAAAGAAAAAGGACAACCTGATCCTCAATGTGGACGGCTGCATCGGCATCCTCTTCCTCGACCTGATGAACGCGCTGGGGTTCAGCGATAAGGAGATCGACGACATCGTCCTGGACGGCGGCCTCAACGGACTGTTCGTGCTCGGACGGACCATCGGCATGATCGGCCACTTCATCGACCAAAAGCGCCTCAAAGAGGGGCTGTACCGCCACCCGTGGGCAGACATCCTCTTTGCCCTGCCCGAGGGCGAGGACCTCGAAAACGGTCAGCTCGAGCGCATCGAGTAACCCTTCTCATTTTCATCCCATCGACATCGAGGGCTCCTCGTGACGAGGCTTTCCATCAAACGCCCAAAGAGGCACCGAAGCGACAAAGACCCTGCGATGTCTTGCATTAAACGGTCAAACATGAGTTATATCATAGCCGGTCGTTTAAAGGCCCTTAAAGGACTGTAGATCAAAGGAGGCAGCTCCATGGAATCCGAACTGGACGCAAAGGAGACGAGCTCCTCGTCTAAAAAGAAGGTCAAAGGAACCGTGTACATCACCGAGGACCGCTGCAAGGGCTGTTCTTTTTGCGTGGTTTTCTGCCCGACCGGAGCCCTGGCGATGGGAGGCCGACTCAATCACAAGGGGTACCACCTCCCAGAGCTCGCGAACCCCGAAAAGTGCAACGGCTGCGATATGTGCGGGCTCTTTTGTCCGGACTTCGCGATATTCGGCGTTCGGCTCAAGAAAAAAGAAACGAAGGAGAACGCGTGATGAAAGCCGACCCCAAAGCCGTAAACACGGGAACCCACTTCATCGACGGCAACGAGGCGTGCGCCGAAGGGGCCATCGCCGCGGGGTGCCGTTTTGTCGCCGGCTATCCCATAACGCCCTCCACCGAGGTAGTGGAGCACATCTCGAGGCGCTTCCCAAGGCTCGGCGGGCTGTTCATTCAGATGGAGGATGAGATCGCCTCGTCCATCTGCTTTCAAGGGGCCATCTGGGGCGGCCTCAAAGCCATGACGGTCACCTCTGGCCCCGGCTTGTCCTTGATGATGGAGCACGTGGGCCTCGCCGCCATCACCGAGACGCCTTCGGTCTTCGTCGACGTCCAGCGAGCCGGCCCGTCCACAGGGTTGCCAACGCTGCCGGCGCAACAGGATATCATGCAGGCTCGCTGGGGCTCCCATGGAGACTACGAGGTCATCGCTTTGGCGCCGAACTCGCCCCAGGAATGCTTTGACCACGCAATCACGGCCTTCAACCTGGCCGAGCAGTACCGCTGCCCGGTCTTCTTCATGATGGACGAGTGCATCGGCCACATGCTCGGCAAGGTGAAGATCCCCGCCGCCGACCAGATAGAAGTGGTCGCGCGCAAGTTCACCAGTCGTCCCGCCGGGGAGTTCGAGCCGTTTCGCATCTACGACGGCGACCAACCCGAGATGGTCCGAGCCGGAATGGGTCACGCTATCCACACCACGGGTCTGACCCACGACGAGCGCGGCTATCCGGCCATGAACCCGCAAACTCAAGACACGCTCATCCGTCGTCTTCGAAACAAGATCCTCGATCACACCGATGAGATCTCCATCTACGAAGCCGATCAGATAGACGGCTCCGACGTGACCATTGTGGCCTACGGAGTGACCGCCCGGGTCGCCGAGTACGCCGTGCATCTGGCCCGCAAAGAAGGCCTCAAGGTGGGTCTTCTGCGGCTGACGACGCTCTGGCCTTTCAACGACAGGCTCATCCGCGAGGTCGCCGACAACACCAAGTCGTTTATCGTCGCCGAGATGAACCTCGGGCAGATGGTCCACGAGGTCGAGCGCGCCTCGCGCAGCAAGATCCCGGTCCATCTGCTCGATCACGCGGGCGGCGGCATCATCGAGCCTGAAACATTCGTCAAGAAAATCAAGGAGGTGGTCAGATGAGCGGCACACCCCAAAATCCCGTCGAGAAACTCCTGCGCACCGAGCGCATGCCCCATATTTGGTGTCCCGGCTGCGGGATCGGGACGTCGGTCAACTGCTTCGCCCGAGCGCTCGAACAAGCGAACATAGACTACAAAAACCTCCACGTCGTCTCCGGCATCGGCTGCAGCGGGCGCGTGGCCGGTTATGTCAACGTGGACTCTTTCCATACGACCCACGGGCGGGCCATCCCATTCGCCACCGGGCTCGCCATGGCCCGCCCGGAGGCCAAGGTCGTTGTGTACTCCGGGGACGGCGACCTCTTCGCCATCGGCGGCAACCATCTCATCCACGCCGCGCGGCGGAACATCGACATGACAGTCATCTGCGTCAACAACTTCACCTACGGCATGACCGGAGGACAGGTGACCCCGACCACTCCGTACTCGGCAAAAGCGTCCACCATGCCGTACGGCAACTTCGAAGACACCTTCAACTTGCCGAACCTGGTCGACGCCTGCGGCGCGGTCTTCGTCGCTCGCTGGACCATCTACCACGTCCGCCAGCTCACCCGCTCGATGACCAAGGCGCTCAACACTCCGGGCTTTAGCTTCATCGAAGTGCTCTCGCCTTGCCCAACCCTCTACCAGCGGCGCAACAAGCTGGGAGACGGGGTTATGATGGTTCAGTATTTCAAGGAGCGCTCCACAATTGAAAACGGGGCCAACACCGCTGACGTCGCCTTGGGCTTCCAAGGTGACATCGTCGTGGGCGAATTCGTCGAGCGAGAGCGCCCCACCTTCATCCAAAACTACAACACGCGGATGGAACAGGTCCTTGGAGACGCGTTCGTGCCTTACGAGGGAGTCAAATGAGCAAAAAAGATATTCGAATCTGCGGGCTCGGCGGCCAGGGGGTCATCATGGGCGGTATGATCATCGGCAAATCGGCCTCGATTTACGAAGATCGATACGCCACCTTGGTTCAATCCTTCGGTCCCGAGGCGCGAGGCAGCGAATGCTCGGCTCAGGTCATGGTGTCCGACGAACCGATCGCATTTCCTTATATCCGCAAGAGCGATGTCTTCGTCGCGCTCAGCCAAGGGGCCTATGAGAAGTTCGTCCACGAGCTCAAGGACGACTCTGTGCTCGTCTATGAGAGCGAGCTGGTCGCGCTGGACGATCGCGTCCCGGCCGGCGCCAAGAGATTCGGTATCCCAGGCACCCGCATCGCCGAAGAAGACATCGGCCGCCGGATCGTGTTCAACATGGTGATGCTCGGTTTCCTCGCTTCGGTCACCGATATCGTGGAGCTGGAGGCGATGCGCAGGGCCGTCAGCTCTTCGGTCCCGCCCGGCACAGAAAAATTCAATCTCGAAGCCTTCGACAAGGGCTACGCGTACGGCCTTGAAAAAATCGCGAGCTGACCGCCTCCCATTAAGCTCCCTTTAAAATCCTCAGCGACTGCATGGCCGCTCCTTCGGCGGTATTTATATCGCGCTTTCAATTTTATCGTCCCCATATTTTTTCGCAGGAGAGTAATCTTAACCAGTATACAAGCTGTAATTTTCTTGTTAGGTTGATATCGATTCAAACAAATAGGAGCAAAAAGGGGAAGGCCATGAAACCAAGCGGCTCGGGCCGTCCAAAACGCATCGCCGAATCGATCAATGTCGTTTACTGCTCGCGTTGCCACGTGCTCGCCTTGGCTGTCTTGGACAGTCAACCTCTGTGCTGCGACTGCCTCCTCAAGCTCGTCACAAACAAAGACCTATGCTGGATCAGCTCACATCTGAGGCCCATCGCCAGCCCGATAAGCGGTCCGATCGCCGCGCGGGACAGAGGCGAGCTTAGAGGCGAGCTTCTGGCGGATGGGAAAAAAACCAGCGTGGCTTAGGGCGCGGTGAAAGGCAACGGCCCAAAAGCCTCCTGGCCGCGAAACGCGCCCCAAGGCACAGGGCCATCGCGCATGCGCCGGCTCGGAGCTTCGACCGGCACTCTGCTCGTGGTCGCCAACATGGTGGGGACCGGTGTTTTTGCCACCACCGGGTTACTCGTCGAAGACCTGAACCACGCCGGGACCGTCTTGCTGGCTTGGCTCTTCGGCGGCGTGGTGGCTCTTTGCGGGGCGTTGACTTATGGCGAGCTGGCTGCAGCCATCGGGCGCAACGGGGGGGAATACCGTCTCTTGACGGACATTTTTCATCCGAGCATCGGTTTCGCGAGCGGCTGGATCTCCTTGGTGGTGGGCTTTTCCGCCCCCATCGCGGCCTCGGCCTTGGCCTTTGGAATCTACGCTTCGGCGGTGTGGCCCGCCGTCCCACCCAAGCTCGCAGGCAGCGGTCTCATCGCACTTGTCTCCATCGCCCACGGGGCGCGCGTTGGGCTGGGGGCGGGCCTACAAAACGTCTTTACCGCCGCCAAGATCCTTCTCATTCTCGGGTTCATCGCGGCCGCCGCCGCCGCCATCCCCTCAGCGCGGTGGCCAACATTGTTTCAGGTCCCCGGCGGTGGAAGCGACCTTTTGTCACCCGCTTTTGCCATCGGGCTCATCTACGTCGCTTTCGCTTACAGCGGCTGGAACGGCGCCGCCTATCTCGCCGGCGAGATCCGCAATCCGGGCCGGAACACGCCCGTGGCGCTCGGGCTGGGCACCGCCTTCGTGGTGCTCATGTACGTCGCCCTCAACGCCGTCTTCCTGCTCGGCGCCCCCCTCACCTCCCTGGCCGGACAGGTGGAGGTGGGCCACGTGGTAGCCGTCCAACTTTTCGGCGCTGACGCCGGAGAGCTTTTCTCCGGCCTCATCGCGCTGGCTCTCATCTCGTCGGTGAGCGCGATGGTCATGACCGGCCCGAGAGTCTACGAAGCCATGGGGGCCGACTACGAGCGTCTTCGCTTTTTGCGATCTCGGTTAAAAACCTCCGGCCCGATCGCGTCGACGGCTCTCCAGGCGGCGCTTGCCATCGCCATGCTCATGACCTCGAGCTTCGAGGCTCTGCTCATGTACATCGGTTTCACCTTGTCGATCTCGACCGGTCTGACCACGGCGGGGATCTTTGTCCACCGGCGAAAATTCCCCCGGGCTCCGAGGCCTTACCGCGCGTTCGGCTACCCCTTCACCCCTTTGCTCTTCGTCGCCTTCGCAGGGTGGATGGTCTACCACTCGGTGACGCAGCGCCCCTTGGAGTCCCTCTGGGGCGCCGCGACCATCGTGGCAGGTCTGCTCTTCTACAGGCTCGCCCGAGGAAAAAAACCCAAAGCGGCACCATAAAAAATGGCTGTGGCCCCGAAATCTCTTCGGAGCCACAATCAACAGTATTTAAATGAGGAACGTATTGAAGGAGATGTTCGGTAGGGTGAAAAGCGCGGGTCTACCAGCCGCCGCGGTCGCCGCCGAAACCGCCGCGTCCGCGACCGCCGCCGCCGCCGCCACCGCCGCCGCCGCCGCCATCGCGACGTTTGTCTCTAGCTTCGTTAACGGTGACTTGACGACCGTCGATCTGCGCTCCGTTCATCTCATTCATTGCGGCGTCGGCAGCTGCTGAGTCCGCGAAGGTCACAAAACCGAACCCCCGCGAACGACCTGTGTCGCGGTCAGTGATCACCTTGGCTTCGGTGATGTCGCCGAAACGAGCGAACGCCTCTGCGAGCTCGTGATCGGTGGTGTTCCAGGACAGGCTTCCGACGAATAACTTTTTCATTTCTCTCTCCAGATTGGCGCGGTGCGCCCTTTTCAAAACCGCGACCCGAACCCCATTTGTTCGAACCGCATTGAACCCAGCGCGACGACGAAATATCGCCGCGCAGCAGCAGCTTTTTTAGAATACGGACTCGCTTTGTGGACGATCTTTCTGGTGTGGGAGAAGAGCGGTCGTGAACGATTCCAATTCCAAAAGAGCCCGGAAAGCACGCAAGCCAGCCTTCTTTGGGATGGCGCTGCGAGGCATCCGTAGATGAGAGATTTATTAGCAGCCCCCTAGGCCGGGGTCAAGATAAAAAAACACATTTTTTGCACCGACAACGTTTTTGGGGGCTAAAAGGCTGCCGGATTTGGCGCTGGGCCGCGCACCGTGAACACCTGGTCCTCGAGGAGCCGACTCACCGGCAGGCTGCGCAGCTCCAGGCGTTCCATCTGTTCTAAAACCACTTCGAGCCAAGGCGCCGCGTATCGGTCGTGCATCAAAACGATGTCCCCCGAGGTGACATCGAAGAGGCCGCGGGGATTTTGGGGTGTGGCCCCGAGCGCATCAAAGGTGTCTTTGCTCCACAAAACCGGCCGCAAGAACGCGCGATGGATCTCGTACAGCAAGGCCAAGCTGAGCTCTCCGCAAGGCGGGCGAAAGAGCTTGACCGGGCGGAAGGTGACCTTTTCGATGAGCTCATTTGTCCGCAGCAGCTCTTGCCGCATCAGCGCCCGAGATGGCTGCTCTTGGGGACGTCTGTGATTGTAACCATGGCAGCCCAGCTCGTGACCTTCAGCCGCGATATCCGCGAGCAGAGACAAGTCCTGGGCGGCTTTGGCTCCAATCACAAAAAAGGTCGCTCGAGCGCCGGCTTTGCGCAGCCGCTCGAGAATGCGAGCCGTCTTTTTAGGACACGGCCCATCGTCGAACGTCAACGAGATGAACGGCTTGGAGGTCCCCGCCTTCCAGGTGATGACATAGGGCGGGATCACTTTGCTTTTCAGGGTGTCTTTGGTCCAACGGCTCAACTTTTCCATCGAAGGTCCCTCCACATCGACGGGCGGTCACCCCAGGCGGTCGAGGAGCTCTTCTATCTGCAAGGCGCGCGACTCCCAGCTCTCTTCTCGCACGCGAGCGCGCCTCAAGGCGCGGTCTTCGGGCTTGTCGAAGACGCTTCGCATACAAATGGCCTCTGAGAACTGTTCGGCTCCTTGTGCCACATCCACCAGATCTCGATAACCGTCCAGGGCGGGAAAATCGGTGGAGACCACCGGTGATCCCGCGGCCAGATACTCGCGCAGCTTCAGCGGATTACAGGCGTGGATCTGCGTGTTTCGCCGGAAGGGGAGCAGGGACACGTTCCAGTGCTGCACGTAGGAAGGCAGCGCGTGGTGCGGCCGAGGGCCGAGATAGAACACGTTGGGCATGGCGAGCAGCGCCTTAGCGTCCACCAGCACCGGCCCGATGAAAACAAAGCGATAGTCCGGAAGGCGCCGCACCGTCTCCATGAGGAGCTTAAGGTCGATCCAGTCCGCCAGCGCTCCGTAGAACCCCGCCACCGGTTTTCCAAGGGGCAGATCGCTCGCCGGCTTCGTCGA
>JAABTR010000026.1 GCA_011389755.1 Deltaproteobacteria bacterium
GTCGATCCAGTCCGCCAGCGCTCCGTAGAACCCCGCCACCGGTTTTCCAAGGGGCAGATCGCTCGCCGGCTTCGTCGGCGTCGAGAACAGCTCGAAGTCAACCCCGTGGGGGATGACCACGGTCTTTTCCGCGGGGAACCTCGCCGCGGTCACGTGACTCGCGGCCAAGACCAAGTCCGCCTTCTGGACGAGCTCATCCTCCCAGCGCCTCACCAATTCGGGGTCGATGTTCTTAAGGCTTCGATAGTCGTCGCCGCAGTAGTAGACGATGGCCTTTTCTCGAAACACACCGAGGGTCTTGACCGCCGAGGGCAACGTCAGCCACAAGATCGGCGAACTAAAAGACAGCCCCCGGGCGGTCCTCGCCACGGAAAACTCGAGCATTTTTCTGCTCAAGAACCAGGCGAAGTCGTTGCTTGGGGCCGGGATCACGAGAGGCGACACCACGGTGAGGTTCGAACCCCGGCCCGTGACTCCGGGCTCGCCCCTGCCCCCGAGGGAGACCACACCGCTGTGGAGCTTTTTTAGGATTCGCTTGCCATCGTAAATGTTCATCCGGGGACGACGCATTCCGATGGAGTTGATCCACAAGATCTTCCGTCTCGCGCTGAGGCGCCGGATCAGGTGCTGGGTGCTCGAAGGGTGAGATGCCCAATCCTCCCCAAAGACAATCATCTCTTTGCTCATGACACCAAGCTAAGGACTCCTTCGCCAGCTTCAATTTGTGTCTTTTCTTTTTTTTGCCGCCCCAGCGGTCATGTCGGGCCTTGACCTATCGCCGATTCCGGCGTTATTGGGCGAGCATGAGCGCGTGGAAAGTCAAAGACGTGTTGGCGTGGGCCTCGGTGGATTTCGAAAAAAAGGGTATTGAGCGTCCCAGATTCGAAGCAGAGGTGCTCCTCGCGGCTGTACTTCGGTGCCGGAGGCTGGACCTCTATACCGGCTTCGATCGCCCCTTGGAGGACCATGAGCTGGCAAAGTTCAAAGAGCACATCCTGCGCCGCCGGTCGGGTGAACCCACCGCATACATCACCGGCTCGCGGGAGTTTTGGTCCCTGGACTTCGAAGTGAACCCGAGTGTCCTCGTTCCTCGCCCGGAGACCGAGCTGCTCGTCGAGGCCGTGCTCGATCGCTGGAGCGAAGGCCCGGTCTGGGACGTCTGCACGGGGAGCGGCTGCATCGCCGTGGCGCTCGCACACGAAAGACCCGACCTGGAGGTCTGGGCCTCGGATGTGAGCGCCGCCGCGAGCGAGGTCGCCCTGCGCAACGCGGCGCGGCATCATGTCTTAGATAGGCTCCACATCGAGGCCGGCGATCTGCTGGCGGCCTTTAGCGAGCCGGAACGCTTCGCCGTCATCGTGAGCAACCCGCCGTATGTCCGCGAAGATGAGCTCGCCGGGCTCGCCGCCGAAGTCAAAAAGGAGCCGGTGGGCGCCCTCGTATCCGGAAGCGATGGCCTCGATCACATCCGCAGGCTCTTGTCAGGTGCCCCGGCGAGGCTGCGTCCGGGCGGTTTTTTGATCCTGGAGCTGGACCCCCGCCAAGCCGACCGGGTCTCCGAAACAATTGGGCCCAGCGCGTTTGGGACCCGTGGGACGATTTTGCAAGATCTGTCGGGATCTTCCCGGGCGGTCGTGTTCCGAGCCAAATGAAACACCCCGAGCCGGGTGGCCCGAAGCGTTTCAATTATAAAGGAAAAAGTTTAGATGCCCCCCAAGAGGGTTCCGGCTCGATGCGTGCGGTCGCCGTCACCCAGACACTCTCCCCCCCGAAACCACGTCGAGACGACCTGTTGCCGCGGCCTCCCCCGTGCCGCAGTCGTCTCGAATCCGCTGCCCCATGGGACCAATCTGCGTCGGCCGACCCCAGAGTCAAAAGGGCAAAAAAACCTTTTTTCATAATCTCATGGAATGATGAGACTTTTAGCTCATGCGCGAGAGGTGGTCTCGCGGAAGGACTGAACATCTGAGCAGCTTTTAGCCCGCCAAATGTCACATTTGTTCCAAAAACAATCGCGCGCCGATGGAATCATCGGCTTTCGTTATCAAATTTTTTTCTCCTTTCGGTCTAAAAAGTTGTCAATCGCGGACCAACGGTCATCATAGAGGGGTCTACGAACTAATTTTTGTCGGCTCGCAAAGAGCTCGAACAAAAAAATTGCCCCTATTGGGGGCTAGGCGCCGCACAAACCAAGGTTTACTTTACGAGCTATGATAGAACATCTAAAAGCGACCGCTGAACAATCGACGCAGCGCATCTACCTCCTCGACGACAGCGGCCGTTTCCTCACGGCGGCAAAGCGCATCCTCAAGGCCGCGGGGTTCAAATCCCTCGAGGTTTTCCTCGACCCCAAGGCGGCCCGAGACAAAATGAACGCCGGTTGGCCGGACCTCTTCCTGGTGGACATCCACCTGGGCGGAGAGCACGACGGGCTTGATTTTCTTCAGTCCATCCGCAACGGCGGCTACATGGGCAAGGCGGTGGTCATCTCGGGGGACACCTCCCGCGAACAGTTCTTCCGGGCCGCGCTGGCCGGCGCCGACGATTTCTTGCTCAAGGGCCCGCACGTGGATGTCGGCAAAGAGGTCATCCGTTTTCTGGACGGAAAAGACGCGCCCGAGCAGGCGAAGATGACCGTGAGCGAGCTCGGTTACCTGCGGACTTTCGGGCTGTCTCCGAGGGAGATCGAGGTGCTCGAAGAATTTTGCGACGGATTCCCCCGCTACCGGGAGTTTGCCGAGCGCATCGACAAACCCGAGCGGCAGGTCCGCAAGCTCTTTTCACGGGTGCTGAGCAAGCTCGGGCTCGAAAACCTGTCCCAGCTCGCCCACGTGCTCACCGTCTGCTCTTTCATGCTCACGCGAAAATGACTCAGCCGGCCAGCTCCTCGGCCATCCGCTCCACACCTTTGGCTGAAAGCGGATACATCTCGAAGATTTTTCTGACGATCCCTATCGACGGCGCCCTCCACGACCACGGCGGCAGGGGATTGAGCCACGCGGTGCGGGCAAAATGCTTCCCGAGACGCTCGAGCCACGCGATCCCGGGTTCTTCGTTGCGATCGTCCCAGTGAACAGCCCCGTAGCGCTCGGTCAGCTCTCCGGGATACATGTAGGCGTCTCCCACGATGATGAGCCGCGTCCTGCCGTCGTTATTGCCGATGAGCTTTCGCACAGGGATCGGACGCTCAAACGAAGGATCTGCGTAGACGGTCTCGTAGATGCAGTTGTGAAAATAGACATGCTCGAACCTGCGGAAATGGCGGGCGCCGTGGGCGGCCGAGAACAACCGGTCCACCAGTCGGCGGTGGGGCTCCATGGAGCCGCCCACGTCCATGGCCAGTATCACCGCGATGTCGTTTTGCCGAGGTGGGCGCATCGCCACCTCCAGGTCGCCGCCGTTGCGTGCGGTGCGGGCGATGGTCTCCTCCATGTCCAGCTCCTCCTGGGGTCCGCTGCGCACCAAAACCCGCAGCTTGCGCAGCGCCACGGTGAGCTGGCGCACGTCCAAGGTGATATCCTGCCTGTGCCCCCGATAGCTGCGCGCGGCCGCGACCTGGACGGCGCTGCCCAGCCGCCCCTGGCCGCCGACGCGGATCCCGCCGGGGTGATATCCCGAGTGCCCGAAAGGCGAAGTGCCGCCGGTCCCCACCCAGTGATTGCCCCCGTCGTGTTTTTCCCCCTGCTCGGCGAGCCTGCGAGCCAGCTCCTCCCGCAGCGCCTCCACGTCCACCTCGTCCATCACGCGCCGCAGCTCGGCGTCGACGTCAAAAGGCGGGATGGGGCGGCGGAGCCAATCCAGCACCCGCTGCTCGATCTCTTTGGTCTGTGGGGCTCGCCCCTCGAAAAAAGACGCAAACGCCACGTCGAAGTCATCGAGCTCGCTCTCGTCCTTGACCAGGATCGCCCGGGCCAGCCCGTAAAACCCCATCAAGGAAGAGCCGTGCAGCCCCTTGGCGGCTCCCTCGAGGAGGGTGAGCCACTGGGTGGGCGTCACCGCCAGGCCGCACGACCGCATGTGGTAGAACAGCTCGAGCAAGACCGAAGGGCGGGCCGCCTTCGCGCTTTGTGTGTGCTCAGCCATGGCTTTTACACCCAGCGGGAGCTCGCGCGCGCCGATTTTCTCCCCGATCCCTCGACGACATCCATGTCCTCGGGCCTTTTGACGAGGCTGCCGAGGAACGGGATCTGATCTTCCACCTCTTTGAGGCTGACCCCCGAGGCCACGAGGGCGCCGATCCAGTCGATGAGCTCGGAGGTGGAGGGTCTCTTGCGCAGGTCGGGCAAGTCGCGCAGCCAGTAGAATTTTTGCAGGCACTGGTTGAGGAGCTTTTTTTCGATGTCCGGGTGATGCACCCGCACGATGTGGGACATCAGCTCCCGGTCGGGAAACTGGATGTAGTGAAAGATGCAACGCCGCAAGAACGGGTCGGGCAGCTCTTTCTCGGCGTTGGACGTGATGAGCACCACCGGCCGGCGCTCGGCGCGGTATTGATCCTGCGTCTCGGCGACCGTGAACTCCATGGCGTCCAGCTCGTGAAGCAGATCGTTGGGGAACTCCAGGTCGGCCTTGTCGATCTCGTCGATGAGCAGAACAACCCTCTCGTCGCCGGTGAGCGCGCGTCCCAGGGGCCCCAGCTTGATGTACCGGCGGATGTCCGACACGTCGCTGTCCCCAAAACGGCTGTCGTGGAGCCTCTGGACCGCGTCGTAGACATAGAGCCCCTCGGCCGCCTTCGAGGTCGATTTGACATGCCACGTGATGAGCGGCATCCCCAGATCCTCGGCCACCGCGCGCGCCAGCAGGGTCTTGCCCGTCCCCGGCTCGCCCTTGACGAGCAGCGGCCTCTCGAGGGCCACCGCCACGTTCACGGCGTGGCGCAGCTGGGCCGAGGTGATGTAGGTCCTGGTGCCACTGAACTGGTCGAACTGGTTTTTCATGATCGGCCCTCCACTGCTCTTGTTCTTGCCCTTGTCTTTGTTCGTGTCGTCATCGACGTCTCGAATCGAAAACGAAAAAGGGTTATGATTTTTTGACTTCTACCGATTAGCTGTAAAGAGGGCAAGGGGGCGATTTTGGTTCCTTTGGCGTGCGGTGCGCGCGTGCCCGGCGTCCGAGACATAAAAAGAAGGCCTTTATGCGCAGATGCAATAGGACTCAGAGGTGTTCATGGCTTTGGGGACCGATTTTATTCTTCGTCGCCTCCGGCGCGCTCGCGGAGACCGGCACGGTCAACGTTCACCTGGAGGCAGGGCCCGTGTTACCGCTGACCGGCTGGCAAGCAGACGAGCTCGGCGTCGGGGTCAGCGGCGCCGGCCGGTTCGAGTGGGCCGTGGCCCGGTGGGTTGGATTCGAGCTGGGCGGCGGCTACTCCCAGTTTTTTCAAGGCGAACACCCACAGGGCTACGAACCCCTGGACAAGGCCTACATTTTTTACGCCAGCGCCGGTCTGCGGCTGCGGCCGTTCAACGACGAGAAGGGCTACCTCTTCCCGTGGACCGAGCGCCCGGACCACACCGGCAACCTGTGGGGCAACCTGTGGTTGGACGTCCACGGGAACTTCATGCAGACCGGCAAAGAGCGCCCCTTTGGCGTCGACGTGGGCGTGGGGGCCGAGCTCTCCATCGTCGACGGCATCCAAGCCGGCCCCTATGCCCGCGGGACCTTCATCTATCGCCCCGACTCGACGAACGAGCGCGACTCCGAGGACGCCTGGCTCGTGACCGCCGGGCTCTCCGTCTCGATAGCCATCCCCTTCGAGGGCAAATCGCTTCCGGACACCGACGGCGACGGGCTCTACGACCCTTACGACGAGTGCCCGAACGAGGCCGAGGACTTCGACGGCTTCGAGGACGAAGATGGGTGCCCCGACACCGACAACGACGGCGACCTCATCCCCGACATCTCGGATGCGTGCCCCATGGAGCCGGAGGACCACGATGGATTCCAGGATTTGGACGGATGCCCCGACCCTGACAATGATGGGGACGGCATCCCGGACATCGTCGATCAGTGCCCCAACGAGGCCGAGACCAAAAACGGCTACCAAGACGACGACGGCTGTCCAGAGCCCGACGAGGACCAAGACGGCTTCCCCGACGATCTGGACGAATGCCCCAAAGAGCCCGAGACGGTCAACGGGATCGACGACGACGACGGCTGCCCGGACGACGGCATGGTGCGCGTGAGCCAGAACCGCATCCTGCTCGGCAGGAGGATCTTCTTCAGGACGAACATGGCAAGAATAAAGACCAAGTCCAAGCAGGTCCTCGAACAGCTGGCCAACCTGATTAAAGCGCACCCCGAGTATTCTCTTATCTCTATCGAGGGGCACGCGGATGAGAGAGGCGGCGAAAAATTCAACTACAAGCTCTCGCTTCGGCGCGCGGCCCAGGTTCGCCGCTACCTCGTGCACCTGGGCGTCCACAAAGATAGGCTCGTCATCAAGGGATGGGGCGAGGCCCACCCGTGGGCCGAAGGCGAAGACAAGGAGGCCAAGGCCAAGAACCGGCGCGTCGAGCTCGTCATCGAACAGCTCGACGAAGATCTGGCCCAGACTCCGATAGCTCCAGAGACGAAGAGCACGGCAAAAGGCGTGGAGGCAAATCCTTATGGCGAAAACTGACCGGCTCATCTTGGGGATCGGCGCCGGCTTCTTGCTGGTCGCGGCCCTTTGCTTGCACTCGTGTGGAGGCTCTGTGGTCGGAGCCTCCTGTGAAGACGGCTACACCGCCTGTGAGGACGGCTGCTACCTCATCCAGCAAGACCCCAAAAACTGCGGCGCCTGCGGCAAGTCTTGCGGTGACGGCCTGACCTGCGTCTCCGGGCGCTGCATCGAAAAATGCGCGGACGATCAGACCCGCTGCGACTTCGACTGCGTGGACACGCTGACGGACGAGGAGAACTGCGGCGCGTGCGGCAACGAGTGCCCGGGCGGCCAAGACTGCCTCGAGGGGCGGTGCACCCTCGTGTGCGACCCACCCAAGACCACGTGCAGCGACGAATGCGTGGATCTGGCCAGCGACCCAAAGCACTGCGGGCAATGTGAAAACGACTGCCCCGAGGACGAGCCTTTCTGCGTGAGCGGGAGCTGCGACGACGCGTGCCCCGACTGGATGTCGGTGTGCGACGGGATGTGCGTCGACACCTACTACGATCCCAACAACTGCGGCGCGTGCGGGGTGCTTTGCCCCGGGGTGAACCCGCTGTGCGTGGGCGGCCGGTGCGTCGACGAGTGCGCGCCCCCCCGGGAGCTGTGCGGCCGCCTGTGCGTGGATCCCAAAAGCGACAGGTCCCACTGCGGCGGCTGCGACCAGCCCTGCAAAAAAGGCGAGGTCTGCCTCGAAGGCTCCTGTGAGCTCGACTGCAAAGGCCTC
>JAABTR010000184.1 GCA_011389755.1 Deltaproteobacteria bacterium
GCTAGGAACGCGCAGCACATTATTGACATAGTAATAGCTCTCTGGGACCTCATCAGGCTTCCTCCGTTGAAAAAGTGTCGAAGATATCGATCATAGCCTATGTATGATGTCGTTCAATACTTGGAAAAAAAGTTGATCGTACCATTCTCTTTCATTTCTGATTGATCGGAACTTGTGAGGGTTCAAAACATGATCGAGTCTGTGGCTTGAGAAATCGTAAAGAGTGTAGGCCAGATAAACGCTATGTTCGTCGCCGCCACCGGTGGGCCGCCGGCGCCTTCTGACCCGGTTTCGACACCCCGTAAAACCCCCAACGCACCGCCGAAACGCTCTAAATGGCATCCGGTAGTCCCGCGATGGTCTCTCCAGGGCGTCATGATGGCGAAGACGGTAGCAGAAAAAGCGAGAAAGTGCCCGGGAAAGTCGCGCGAGTCACTTCCAGGGCGCAACTCGGCCCCCAACTCGCGAAGGAGCCTTTGAAAAAGACCGCGGTTGTCACCAATCGAAGTCGAGCTGCGGCGACGCCCTCGCCGGGGCGATCGACGGTGGGTCCGCCGGTTGGCCGACTCCTTCGAGGTAGCGACGGACCGAGGCTGGATCCGTGATCGCAGCGACGATTTTCATCCGGCCCCCGCATTCGCACTGGCAGGCATCGATGGAAAATATCCGTGCCAGAAGAGCAGACCAAGAAAGCCGGTAACAGCGAGTGGCGGGTCGATCGGACTCGGCGCCAGAAGCTGGAGCGCTCACAGCCTTCTCGTCCGCGGGGACGATTTTGTCCCGGTCTTTGGCATTTGGCGCGAGGACACCGTGGTACCTGACGAGGTTGACCCTTGGCGGCGGAACCAGTGCGGCCAGCTTCTCGAGGAACTCGAGTGGCGAGAGCACGATGTGGGTGGTGCCGTCGTCCCAGGGCGTCTTGAGCCCGAAGGAGAGCTTGTCGTCGCTGTGCTGCTCCAGCCTCCCCGCGGCGAGCGGCGGTCTTGCCACGTAGCGGCAGAGCCTTTCGAGACCGGCTTTGTCGTTGGCGTCGATCCGCGTGGCGGCATGGAGGCTGAAGCCGCGCGAGGCAAAGCACAGCGCGCTCGTGCGAACCGCCGCCGCCGGATCCGAGAGCACGCGCCGCACGACTCTGCCGGCTCGCTCGCCCGTGGCCACGAAGCCTTGCACCGACGCCGCGGTCATCCCGGCGAGCAAGGGCGACCTCTCGGCCAGCGGGTCGGCGTTGTCCAGGTCGAGCACCCCGCGTCTTTCGAGCAGGCGCAGCACCCGCGCGCCCACGGTCTCGACGAGCTGCCGCACATCGTCGTCGGTCAGCCGCGGAGCCGGCACGAAGAGCGGTGCTTCATCACCATCGGCGTAGGCGTACACGCCATCGAGCATCAGTGTGTGGAAGTGGGGGTTCAGGTTGAGCGCGCTCCCAAAACGCTGGGCGAACGTCACGCAGCCGCAGCGTGTGTCAGCGTGTCCCGCCTTTCGGGCCTGCTTGCGGTACCAGCCTCGCACCGCGCGCAAGAAGACCGCAAGCACAAAGGAGAGCAGCTCGCCGTCGTGGGCCAGCCGGTAGCGGATCTCGATCGGCAGGCTGATCACCCACTGGCGCACCGGCACGCGCGGGAACACGTCGTCCACCAAACGCGCCGAGGTATCAGCCATCCGGCGTCCAGTGCAAGACGGGCAGAACCCGCGGCCCTTGCAGGAGAACGCCACGGCCCTGCTCTTGCCACAGTCGTCGCAGCGTAAGCGCACAAAGCCGTGAGCCAAGACGCCGCATTCGGTGTACCGGCGCAGCTCGTGCTCCACGTGGGCAGGCAGCTCTTGCTCGTCTGTCCGGGTCCGGTCGAGGAAGGTCTCGAGGTTGTCCGCGACCACCTGGAAGAGCAGCTCGCACTCCGGCTCTCGCCGCTGGTAGACGACCTCCTCGAGCTGGCGCGCGGCGAACATGACCGTGGCGGTAGAGCAAGGCCTGGGCCACCAGAGCGGAAAGGTAAATTCCCAGTCGCTGCGCGGGCGAGAACGTTTCGGAGGTCAGCATGAGCGGCGGCGGGCGGCGGCGGGCGGCGGGCGGCGGCGAAAGGTGGCGGATACGCCGCCAGGAGAGCGGCATGCTGCACAGCGCAGCACCGCAGAGAACGCGAGTGCGTATTCCACTGATGCCGATCACCGAATCCAGTGATTTAGGTGTCGCAACCTTTCAGATTCCACTTTCGGCAAACCGACTCCTAGCGGCAAAAACTGGAAAGTGGAAGGTTGCGACACCTATGACCTATGAGACACCTATGACGAGGTGTGTGACTTGAAGGACATGGGAGTGATCGATGAGTCAGGGCATGTCATCGAGGAGCAAAAAAGGTAATTCTGACGAGCCTTTGTTTCTACCGCCTTTTTCTACACGGCGTTTCTGCAGCCTAATTTTGTTGGCAGCCACCAGAGTAGGGCGATGCCCTGGGCAATGGGCAATTGCGCGATCATTTCTGGACTGCATCGACGTCGGACGAATTTGGTCGCCAGCGAGCGTCGAAAAAGCCCGCCTCGAGGGG
>JAABTR010000185.1 GCA_011389755.1 Deltaproteobacteria bacterium
TCGGACGAATTTGGTCGCCAGCGAGCGTCGAAAAAGCCCGCCTCGAGGGGCTGCTTTCCGGGGCCGAAGACGCCTCGCCCGCGCTTTTGCACCGACTTTGCGTCGTAGATCACGTAATCGGGTAAGAAATCCGGCAGGTTGTTGCCCAGGCGCACAGCCTTGGCCGAGGTGCCGAGCTGAAGGACCACGTATTTTTCGGGCACCAGCGGGTTGGGATAGATGAACCGGGATCCTACGTCCGGGCCCGCGTATCTTTTCTCACCGAAAACGACCGCTTTATCGTCGGCGCGAACGGGCAGTTTGGCCGCCATCCGCGCGATTATCGCGTTCGATTTTTCGTTGCCATACAAGACGGCGCTGCACCGGCGCATCTGGTCAACGGTCAGGTCCCTATCGGCTAGGACCGGATGCTCCACGCCCCAGGCCCACTGGACCCACGCGCCCTTTGCGGCCTCTTGCGCGGCCTTGCGCAGGATTTTTTCGTCTTTTGCGACGCCGGTCCCGTAGACGTGGACCTGGCAGGTGCGCAGCACATCGGTCAAGGGTCCGGATAGACCGGGCTTTTTTTCGAGCCCCCCGGCTTTCGGGGCCGGGCCTGTGCGCCACCCACCAGGAGCGCGCCACAGCTCGAGCACCTTGGGCCTGGCACGTCCGAGCTGCGCCGCCTCCTTATCGTTCACCGCGAAACGGACATCTAACGTCTCATCCAGGGGGCAGTCATCCAAGTGAATCCAAAGACGAGAGGCGTTGTCCACATCGATGTCAACGGTCCGTCTGTCTCCCCGCACCCGCGCCCGGGCTCTTGCCGGTTTCATCGGATCGTCGATGCGCCGCACCTCGAGCCAGTGTTGCCTGCGCGCCCTCAGGTCCCAAGCCACGAGGCGCACCTCTTTCGGTGAGGGATCCCGCCGCACCTCTTTTAGCTCCTCGAGGAACGCGAGCCGGCGGTGGACCGGGTACATGATGTCGTGTCCCTTGTCGAACTCCCGGTAGTCGTGGGGCACACCTTTTTCTTTGACGCGCGCTCGAAACGCTTCCACGTAGCTGGGCCGCATGGGGCCCGGGTCCCTTGAGCCGTGGTAGAAGCGAAACGCGGTATTTTCGAGGTTCTCCACCGAGTCCCACGCTCCCACCGCGGCCACGAGCCTGCGCTCGAGCGGGGTCATGACGGCGCTCAGGTACTGCCACCAGCTGGGCGCGCCGGCCATGGGGATCACCGCAGAGAAGAGCCACGCGTGGCGGGCGCCGACCGAGTAGGCCCCGACCCCGCCGTTGGAGATGCCGTTGAGGACGACCCGGTTCTCGTCCACATTGTAGTGGCGTTTGACGTCCTCAACGACGTCCAGGACGTCCCTCTCGCCGAGCCACCGCCACATGACCTGTCCAAATCCGTTCGGCGCCACCACGAGCCAGTCGGTCTCGAAGCGGGGGTGGTACAAGGTCCGCAGGTTCTTTCGGTAGCTCTTCCACTCCACGTTGTTGCCGAACACCACCGCTAAGAACAGCGCGTGGTTCGAGCTGCCCCCGTGGAGCACCACGAGCAAGGGCGTCGCGCGACCGGGGTCGTAGCTTTTTGGAACGTAGATGGAGTAGGGCTGGATCTGCGTCGAGGCTTCGGACCGATAGCCGCGGATGACAAAACCGCGCTCGTCTGCGAAGGGGTCCACTCCTTTTTTGGCTTTTTTCAGCAGGCGCTGCGCCTCGCCTAGGTAGCGTTTTGCGTTTTTCGGCTCGGAACTTTTATACTCCCGGGCCACGTCCAAGTGATGCTCGATGCTCTCGAGCGCTCCTCGGAAAGCCCCATCGAGGCCCTTGGCGCGCAGGCTTCGAAGCTCCAAGGCGGCGCCTTCGAGCCCACCCGCGCTGTCATCACCTCCGGCGCGGCACGGCGCCGCAGCCGACAAAAGCGCCCACAATGGGCAGCTCACCCAAAAAAACCACCGCAACCCCGGCCGATGTGCGACCCCCGCCGGCATAAACCGCCTCCCTTTTTTTTCATTTTTCGGCTTTTTGAACAAAACTGGTCACTATTTGCATTGAGTCCACAGGCGCGCTTCTTACATTGTGCGCGTTATTATGGACCACAATCTTTTGAATGGTAAAGGAGTCGACCATGAGCAAACGGGTGAACATCGCTGAGTTGATGGAGGAGAGCCGCGTAGGGTTTGGAACCAGCGGCGCGCGCGGGCGGGTGAGCGACATGACCGACGAGGTCTGCTACGCGTACACCTTGGGTTTCCTCCAGCACTTAGAGAGCAAGAAGCTGCTGCGCCACGCCGGTGAAAAAGTCGCCGTCGCCGGCGATCGCCGCTCGAGCACTCCTCGCATCATGGTCGCCGTGGCCAAGGCCATCGAGGACAAGGGCCACCACGCGATCAACTGCGGGCTCATCCCCGCGCCAGCGCTCGCCCTTTGGGGCATCGAGGAGGGCATCCCCACCGTCATGGTCACCGGCAGCCACATCCCCGACGATCGCAACGGCATCAAGTACAACACTGCTGACGGAGAGATCCTCAAAGAGGACGAAGCCGGCATCACCTCACAGCAGGTCGACCTGCCCGAGCTGGTCTTCAACACCGCCGGGATGATCCAGCTACCGTTCGACCTGCCCCCCGAGGACACCCGCGCCCGGGACCGCTACGTCAAACGCTACCTCGACGCCTTCGACCACCACAGCCTCGAGGGCACAAAGCTGGGGCTTTACGAGCATTCGGCCGTGGGGCGGGATGTCAGCTACGACATCCTCACCGGGCTCGGGGCGACGGTGCGCAAGCTGGGTCACTCGGACACCTTCATCCCCGTCGACACCGAGGCCATTCGCCCCCAGGACGTGCAGCTCGCGGCGAAGTGGTCCAGGGAATACGAGCTCGACTCTATCATCTCGACGGACGGCGACAGCGACAGACCCCTTATCAGCGACGAGAACGGGACCTGGCTGCGGGGGGATATCGCCGGGATCATCTGCGCGCGCTACCTGGGCGCCGACGTGGTGGTGACCCCCGTCTCCTCCAACACGGCGGTCGAAAAATCCAACGCGTTCAAGAAGGTCCGCCGCACCAAGATCGGCTCGCCCTACGTCATCGCCGAGATGATGGCGGCGGTCAAGGAAGGCGGCCTAAAAGTGGTGGGCTATGAAGCCAACGGCGGGTTCTTGACGGCCACGCCCCTCGACTTGCCCGGCGGACGTCTCGCGCCTCTCCCGACCCGGGATCCGCTCATCGTCCAGCTCGCGCTCTTGTGCAGCGCAAAGAGCAAAGGGATCCCCATCTCGGCGCTGCGCGACGAGCTGCCCCAAAGGTTCACGGCGAGCGACAGGCTCGAGGAGTTTCCTCGGGAGATCGCCGTCAAAAAGATCGACGCGCTGCGCCGCGGCAAGGCTGCGGCCATCGAGCGGGAGTTTTGCGACTTCGGCCCGGTCGCGGACCTCGACGAGACAGACGGCCTGCGGATCACATTCGAAAGCGGCGACATCGTCCACCTGCGTCCATCTGGGAATGCCCCGGAGCTGCGCTGTTACACCGAGTCGGACAGCGAAGACAGAGCTGTCACCAACAACGAAAAGGCCACCTCAATTCTCCAGCGTTGGCGATGAGGGATCGCACAGCTCGTCCACCAGAGCCATGAGCTGCCCGGGGTAAAAAGGTTTTCCCAGGCAGCGCTGCGGCCGTGCCATATCCCCAATCCCCTCAAAGGCGCCTGCGCGGCCGTCTCCGCAAAGAAGGATGGTGGGAAGACCCGGGCGTTTGACCCCCAGCTTTTTAACCACCTCGTATCCATCTACGTACGAAGTCGCGACATCGATGACCGCGATATCCACGCCTTCGTTTTCCTCGAACAGGCGCAAGGCTTCGGCGCCGTCTTCGGCCACCAGCACCTCGAATCCGGACAGCTGGAGGGTCGCTCGAAGAACATCCCGAACCGTACCGTCGTCGTCGGCGACAAGCGCGAGCCCTCGCCCCGGACGCGAAGGGCGCGCCGCCGGGATCGATGAAAAGCGGCTTTGAAGCTCGGGCTCGGCCTCGGGGATTATGACGCGAAAGACAGCCCCTGTGTTCGGTCTGCTCGAGACCTGCACCCCCCCACCGTGCGCCCGCACTATCCCCAAGACCGCGGCGAGCCCGAGCCCCCGTCCGGTGAACTTGGTGGTGAAGAAAGGATCAAAGATCTTCGAAATAGCCGCGTCGTCGATTCCCGCGCCGTCGTCTGTCACCTCCAGCGAGACATAACGTCCCTCGGGCAGACCATCCAGCGTGATGGCCCCGTCGAGCAGCGCCCGGTCCGCGTCCACGGAGCCGATGCGTATTCCAATGCGTCCGTCCCGGTCGCCGATGGCCTCCGAGGCGTTCACGAGCAGGTTCATCACCACTTGCCGAAGCTGACTGGGATCCCCGGAGACCGTCAGGTCGGACCGCTCGAAGTCGTGCTCGATCCGCACCCGCAAAGGGATAGTCACCCGAAGCAGCTCGGTCATCTCCCCAACGAGCGCGCACAAATTCACCTTCTCGGTCGCGAGTTCGTCGTCTCCTGCGAAGATCCGCAGCTGGCGGGTGAGCTCCGAGGCTCTCAAAGCGGCCCGCTCGACGACGTCCAACCTGTGGAGGGATTTCGAGTCTCCGCCCAGCTCCTGCCGTATCAAGCTCGCGTTGCCCAAGATGCCCATCAGGAGATTGTTGAAATCATGGGCCACCCCGGCGGCGAGGACCGCGAGGCTCTCCTGCTTCTGGGTCCGCAAGAGCCGCTGCTCGAGCTTCTTGCGCCGCTGCGCGGCCGCCTTCTCCTTTGTGACATCTCGAATGACGGTCAGCAGCGCTTTGTTGCCTTTGTAGCTCACCCAAGACGCGGTGACCTCTCCCACCGCCACGGCTCCCTTGGTGGTGACAAACGAGATCTCTCGGGTCACGGGGGTATCCCGAGACGCGCTGTCCAACAGCTCCCCTAGCTCCAAGGCCAACGCGAGGTCATCGGGATGGACGTAATCTCTCCCGCGCTTGCCGAACGCCTCGTCCGGGCTGTCCATGCCGAGGAACCGAGCGGCCGCCGGGTTACCAAAGACGATACGCCCCTCTTCATGAATCAAGATGACCTCATCGATTTGGGCGACGATATCCCGGTGCAGCTCATCCACCTCACGCAGGCCGTCCTGCATCCTCTTGCGCTCCGTGATATCGTGGATGATGCCCACCGCGGCGATAATCTCACCATCTTCGTCGCGCATGGGCGCCAAGGTGATATCGTGCCAAAATCTGCCCGTCGGAAAATCTATCGGGTACTCTTCGCGGTGCCGTTCTCCGGTCTCGAAGATCCTGCCGATCATCGCGATCCTCTCCTCGACCACCTGTGGCGGGAAGACACCTCGACCCCGTAACGCTGCTGCAACAGCGGGTCGGACCAAATAAAGAGGTAGGTGCCCTGGGCATCAAAGCCGGTGACGATGGTCTCGTGCAGAGCGGACTGAATTCCCTCAGAAAGCTTTAGTCTTTTGCTGTCTTCGCCATGAAGAAAACCGCAGGCGAGCGTCTGCGTGGTTCCCCGCTCGATGGCTTCGAGGTCTTCACATTCCGTTTCGCCGTCCTGCCTGCGCACTCGCACCTCCGCGACCCCGCGATCCACCTTGAGCAAACCACCTTAGATTCTTCACCGGCGCTGGGAGTTTGCAAGCTTCGAGGAGCAGATGTTTCGCAAGTGGATTTTTTAAAAAAACGAGAATTACAGCGAAAAAAGTTCAGCGCTTCGCTTCGTAAACTTTGAGGAGCTTCGCGAAGAGTTCGGGGACGAGGGCCATCTTTTCGGGAGTCTCGACGTAGGAGATGCGCATCTGGGTGCGCCCCGGGTTCTCCTCGCCGCGCTCCACTTGATAAAAACCCGCCATTGGGCTGACCAGAAGGGTCCAGGCCTTGCCGTCTCGCTCCACCTTGCCCTCCCGGGCGCAGTAGAGCACGAAATCCATGGCGTCGAATCCCGCGGCGACCACATCCCGCACGTCGACCACCGAGTAGATGGAAGCGTCAGGGCTCGAAACATTGACCCCGGGCACCGCCTGCTTGAGCCCCTGGGAGACAGAGGCGAGCAGCCCCCGGTAGTAACCCCGCTGCTCGTCGTACCAACCCTTTAAATCCTCGTGGGTCTGTTTCGCCAAGGCGCCCAGGATATATTGACCTATCACGTTCGTGCACAAATTCGCCGTGTACTCGGCCACGCCCTTTTCGTGGAAGTCCGGGTTGTCGGTCACCAGGGCACCGACCCGCAGCCCGCACGCGTTCCAGACTTTCGAGGAGGTCTCGATGCTGATGCGCCGACCGGTGATCCCGGGCACCTCGTCTTCGGTGATCCGCCAGACGCTGCTCGGCGCGCCTTCGACGTAAAAAAGCTCCCGGTAGGCCTCATCCGAGGCCATCCACATGTTGTGCTTCACGCACAGCTTGGCCAGCGACACCATCGTCTCGTGATCGTAGTAGTGCCCGGTGGGGTTGTCGTAGGGGATCACGACCAGGGCGCCGGGCCGGTATTTCTCGATACGCGCCTCGATCTGCGCCACGTCGGGCAGGGTGAACTTGCCGTCTTTGCCCAAGGTCCGCTGCACGCTGGCGGTGGCGCGCCCGGTCCGCTCGGCCAGGGCCTTGTAGTTGGTGTAGGCCGCGTCCACCAGCAGCAAGGGCCTCTGTGCTGTCCCCGCCGCGCCGCACACCCCCAGGATCAAAAGCTCCATGGCGGCGCTGCCGCCGTCGGTGATCTGGGCCATGAGCCCCTTTGTCGGCAGCCCGCTCGACCCGATGACGTTGAGCACCGCGTCGCGCGCCTCCTCGAGCCCCACCGTGGCCGAGTACTTGACCA
>JAABTR010000186.1 GCA_011389755.1 Deltaproteobacteria bacterium
GGCAGCCCGCTCGACCCGATGACGTTGAGCACCGCGTCGCGCGCCTCCTCGAGCCCCACCGTGGCCGAGTACTTGACCACGCCTTGGGCAAAGGGGCTCTCCTGCGCGCCCAGGTTCGCCATCCGCCTTTGCATGGCCGGGTGCATGGGCAAGGAGACGTTCCCGATGGCGGTGTTAACCGCCTCCACGTCGTCGGTTCTTTTCATAAATTCGATCTGCGCGGTTCGGATGGCCGAAGGTTTACGCGACAGAAAATGGTCGGAGAGTTTCGGGAGGTTCGTCATCGCGGGTCCTTTCTATCGACGGGATTTTCGCCGGTCAGTTATATTTTGCCGCCTTGCTTTCGCCAAGGATTTTCCGCCACCTCGGCCGAGCCATGCCCGATATCGCTTCGTTTGCCAAAGCTCCTGCGATTTTTTAAAAAAAGCGCATTATCGCATCGGTTTGTGATTTGTTACCTGTTGCGGTATGCCTGCACACTTGAACTCGAGCGCAGACCGCGGTGCGGGCCGCCCGACAGACTCGACCAAACAAAGCGACACGACGCGATGACACACATTCCACAGCACGACGCGCAGCCAGCCCGAGGCGGCGGCGGGCCAAGGCTCGAGGACATCGATTCCAAGGGGCTGCCCCGCTTTATCATCATCGGTGCCCAAAAGTCCGGGACGAGTTCCTTGCACCACATCTTGAGCTGTCACGAGCAGGTCTTCATCCCAAGCGGGGAGGTGTTCTTCTTCGATGTCGATGACGTCGAGCAACACCCCGACTTCTTTGCCCGCAGCTCTTCGCACCCGCGCGACCGAGATCTCGAAGCCAATCTCGAGACTTACCTCGCCTGGTACCGAGGTTTTTTTGCCCGGGCCGGCGAAGACCAGCTCATCGGCGAGGACTCGACGACCTATCTGGCATCGACCAAGGCACCGGCGCGCATCGCCCGCATGCTCCCGGAGGTGAAGCTCATCGCTCTGCTTAGAGACCCGGTGCGACGGGCCTACTCCCACTACTGGCACTGGGTCACCACAGGTCGGGTCTCGGAGTCGTTTGAAAAGGTCTTGCGCACCCGCCCGCGCGTTTTGCTAGACAGGGGGAAGTACGACCTCCACCTGGAGCGCTACGGTGCGTTTTTCGGGCAGGACCGGCTGCGCGTCGTCATCTTCGACGACTTCATCGGAGCTCAAGACCGCGTCATAAGCGACCTGTGCTCCTACCTCGGCCTCGAAGGCACGGTGGACCTGTCTTCCATCGACGCCCACCGCAACGCGGCCAGACCTCCTTTGTCGACCCGCGGCCGACTCCTGGCGAACCGGCTGTGGCCCGCTGTCATGCGCAAGAACTACAATAAAGAGATCCCGGGCATGCCCGGCTACCGACAAAACTCCCTAAAATCGCTGAGCAAGCGCTCCGCCTTGTCGCAAAACGCCTCGGAGCTCCTCACCGCGTTTTGGCCGCGCAAGAGCTATCCTAAAATGAACCCTCGAACGCGCAAACACCTCCAAGATATCTACCGGCCCAATGTTGAGAGGCTGTCCGAGATGCTCGGCCGCGATCTTTTCAGCCTGTGGAAATATTAGAGACTAATAACCCCGATTGCGTTATTGACACTCCCAGACCATGACACTCCTATCTCCAATCAGGCGCCCTTCGGGCTCGCTGCGCGGTCGCATGGATCACGCCATGGCCGCGATCCGGGGCGAAGGGCTGCGATACAGGTATCTTCCAGAGGCGATGGATGTCGCCCGCCTCGACCCGGGCAAACTGAGACAGCTCCAGATCGAGAGGCTGCGCGCCTTGTGCGCGCATGCCGGGCGCACCGTCCCCTATTGGCGGGACCTGTTCGCCAGCATCGGCTTCGACCACCGGGATATCAGCCGGATCGAGGATCTCTCAGCTTTGCCGATCCTCACCAAGGACATCATCCGCGAGCAAAAAGACAGGATGCTCAGCGAATCAGCCGACAAAGACAGACTGATTTCTCGCTCCACCGGCGGCTCCACCGGAGATCCCTTGCGTTTCTGGATAGACCGCCCGAGCCTGGAGAGGCAGTTTTCCATCAACGAGCGGGGCTACCGCTTGCTCGGTCTGAGCCCGGGGGATCCGGTGGCCAAAATCTGGGGGTACGGTCGCGACTTCGAGCGCACCAACCTCTTGACCGCGGCGGCCATCGGCAGGACCTACCACGACGCGTTCGACACCTCGGCTCGGGCCATGGGCAAGTGGCTGCGGACCATGCGGGTGTCTCGTCCGGTGGCGATCTATGGCTACACCAGCGCGGTGGCCCAGTTCGCCCGCTTCGTCGCGGACCGGGGCGCACGGCTCAAACATCTGCAAATCGTCTGCGTCACCGCGGAGAAGCTCTTCCCCGAGGTCCGAGAAGACATCACCCGCGGGCTCAAAGCCCCCGTTATTGACTTATACGGGTGCCACGAGGTGGTCAGGCTGGCCCACGAGTGCGCCCACGGCTCCATGCACATCGACTCGGACGGAGCGGTCATCGAGCGCTCGCGCACCGACGTGATCGGCTCCGCGGGGCGGATCCTCATCACCTCTTTTTTCTCCGAGGCCATGCCGTTCATCCGCTACGATGTGGGCGACTACGGCGCGTTGTTGCCCGGCACGTGTCCCTGCGGCCAACCGTTTCCCCTCATGAGCGTCGATCTCGGCAAGGTCCACCACGTGTTCGCGTTTTCCACAGGCGCCAAGGTCCACACCACCGCGTTCACCAAAGAGCTCTACCCGATTGAGTCCCTGGGCGCCTTCCAGGTCGTCCACGAGAGCCGGGATCACGTGCTCCTGCTCGCCGTGCCCCGCTCGCAGCAGGTCCAAAAGGCCCGGGAGCAGCTCGGGGCCGCTGCGGAGAAGATCGGCCAAAGATTGGCAGGTGTCAAAATCGAGCCCCGGATCGTCGAGGACATACCAAAAACGCAGCGGGGCAAGCAGCCCTACGTCATCTCAAAGGTCGCTGAAAATTTAGACAACTAACGCTGAAAAAGGCGCTCGGGGGGGGCGCAGTGCAAACGCAGGCGCTCGACCCCGGAGCGACCGGAATCGAAGACCTGCGTTTGCAACCGAATTTGGCGCCAAAGAAAGAAGCGCAAAAGAAAAAAAGCAGAATAAGCAAATAAGAACAAGCTGATTAATAAATACTATTAAACAATAAGAATAATTAAGAATAACTAAGAATAACTAAGAATAACAAAATCTAATACATAACAAATAAGATACAACACCCAAGGCAAGGAATCAAAAAAGAGATAATGAATAATTTTAGCACCAAGCGAATATTTTACCCCAAGCAGCAAATCAAGCGTCGTAAATCCCAAGAAAGAAATGGTGCGCCATCTATAATCTCGTTAACAGAGTCTCCAAAGTTATCACTCTCATCGGGCGCACCGTAAGCCCAAGCATTTCTCGTGCCAAAGCCACGGCTTCATGCCCCGCAACATCATAAACCTCTATAATTTTGGAGTTATTTATTTTCTCCAGCCCCCGAGCCCCCTCGTGTCGGCCGGGCCAATGGCCGTTCTTTGCGGCACGAAATGCCGAAAAACAGGGTCAACTATGTAAATTTTGCGCACCAATGGTCGAACAGTCCCGCCTGAGCGCATTTTTCCGCAATGAAACGACGCAGACGACGCGATACGGGAGGATCACCCCGACCCAGGCCCGCAAATGTTTCCAAACCGGTTTGGACCCCAGGCAAAACATAAAGGACCTCGAGTCCGGTTTTCCCCTTTCTAATTGCTCAAAAAGTCATTAATTTAAAGCGCATGTGGCTCTTGGAATACGATAAGGCTCTCAGGGCAGTGCTCGAAAAGGCCCGCGCGGCGCACGGGCCCCAGATGGTCCCGCTCACACAAGCCTTCGGGCTCCTCCTGGCCGACGACGTCCGTTCCGACGTCGACCTCCCGCCTTTCGATCGTGCCATGATGGACGGCTTCGCAGTGAAATCCTCCGACATCGCGATCCCACCTGTGGAGCTCGAGGTCACCGGCCGCGTCGGCGCCGGAGAAGAGCGCGCCGGCCTCGTCGTCGAACCGGGCTGCGCCGTGGAAATCATGACCGGCGCCCCTGTTCCCCGGGGAGCGGACGCCGTCATTCAGGTCGAAAAGACGAGCGGGTTCGGCCGGCCTCGCGTGCGCATCGACGCGCCGGTAACTCGGGGCCAGAGCATCTCGCCCCGGGCGGCGGTGCTCGAAAAATCGAGCCCGGTGCTCCGGGCCGGGCAGCGCATCGACGTGGCCCAAACGGCGCTGCTCGCCGCGGTGGGATGCGACCCGGTGCCGGTCGCCAGGCCTCTTAAGGTGGCTATCATCTCCACCGGAGACGAAATCGTCCCCCACGCCAAAACGCCGGGCGTCTCCCAAATCAGGGACGTGTGCGGTCCGGCTCTCGCAGCCGCCGTTCGTCGTGTCGGTTGTCTGCCGCGCCCTCTTGGGATCGTCGGCGACGATCCCAAGGCGACCCGCGACGTGATAGCGCGCGGCCTCGCCTGCTGCGATGTCTTGCTGCTGACCGGCGGCGTCTCGGCCGGAGCTCGCGACCACGTCGCCGCCGCCCTCTTCGAAAGCGGTGTCGAGCTCCACTTCGAACGCCTCGCCATCAAGCCGGGCAAACCCACCGTGTTCGGGACTCGCGCAGACACCCTGGTCTTTGGACTGCCGGGCAACCCCGTCTCGGCCATGGTGACCTTCGAGCTCTTTGTCGCGCCGGCGTGTCTGGCACGGATGGGGGCAGCGAAGCCGCTGGCTCCGGTTTGGCAGGCCCGCCTGACCCAGAAAGTCCGGCCGGAGAAGACGCGCACCTGGTTTTTGCACGGACGCCTGCGAGGCCGCGCGGTGCTCGAGGTCGAGCCCGTGGCCAGCCCCAACTCCGCCGACATCGTCTCCAGCTCCATGGGGGATTGTCTCATCGCCGTGCCGCCCGGCGCCCGGGAGATCCCCGCGGGCACGGTGCTCGATGTCATCGTGATCAGGAGGCCGTCCGGTGACTGAAGACTCTACGCGCCCGGTCTTGCGGGATCGTTTCGGCCGCCGGATTCGCTACCTGCGGCTCTCTGTCACCAGCGCCTGCCAGCTGGACTGCTTCTACTGCACGCCGCGAGGACGAGACGGCACCGCGCGCAGCGCGACGTGCCTCAAGAGCGAACACCTCATCCGGGCCGCCGAGGCCGCTGCCCGGGTCGGGATCGAGAAGATCCGCCTGACCGGCGGAGAGCCGCTCGCGGCGCCCGGCATCACCGAGCTCGTAGGTCGAATCAGAGCCGTCCCAGGGGTATCGACCGTCCTTGCCACCACCAACGGGCTGGCGCTCGAGACTTTGGCAGTGCCTTTGCGCCGCGCCGGCTTAGACGGCGTCAACGTCTCGCTGGACACCCTCAGCCCCGCTCGTTTCGCGGCCATCACCGGTTCCTCGGTTCTCGAGAAGGTGCTGCGCGGCATCGACGCGGCGCTGGGATCCGGCCTCTCAGTCAAGCTCAACGCGGTTATGCTCCGGAACATCAACGACGACGAGCTCCCGGCGCTCGCTCGGTATGCCCGTTCTCATGGGCTCTTTGTGCGCTTCATCGAGCGCATGGGGCCCGTCAGCGAGATGGCTCGCTCCTTCACCCGGGCGGAGGCTCTGGAAGTTTTGCGGGCCGATTTGGGGCCGCTCGAGCCGCTCGAGGTGGACCCCGAGCACCCCCACGTGGAGCGCTTCGCCCTCGAGGCCTGGCAGATGGGGTTTATCTCGCCGGTCACCACAAACTTCTGCGCGGGCTGCGACAAGCTGCGGCTGACCTCCGACGGCCGCTTGATGACGTGCCTCGCCCAAACCCGCAGCGCCTCCATCGCCGACCTTCTTCGCGACCCGGCCGCTCAAAGAGAGCTCGACGCCTCCTTTCGCCGCGCAGCGGCGTCGAAATCCTTTGCCTCGGCCACCTGCGACCCCTGGGGCATGCGGCGCATCGGAGGATAGAGGTTTTCCATGAGTGAGTTTTCCCACTTCGAGGACGACCGAGACGCCCACATGGTGGACGTCTCGAGCAAGCCGGCGACCCGGCGAGAGGCCCAAGCGCACGCCTTTGTGGCCATGAGCCAAGAGACGGTGGCTGCGCTCAAGAAAGGCCCGCTGGCCAAAGGCTCGCCTTTCGAGGTGGCGCGCATCGCCGGTATCCAAGCGGCCAAGCGAACCTTCGAGATGATCCCCATGTGCCATCCCATCGGCGCACAACATGTCGACGTCACTGTGGCGCTCGAGGAAGGCGGCGTTCGCATCCGGTCCAAGGTGGTGGTCACGGCGCAAACGGGCGCTGAGATGGAGGCGCTGTTTGCCGCGAGCACCGCCGCCCTCACGGTCTACGACATGTGCAAATCGGCCGATCGAGAGATGGTCATCGGCCACGTCCGCTTGGAGTCAAAATCAGGCGGGAAGAGCGGCACCTATCTACGAAATCAAACCACAGACCCAACAAAGGTAAAGAAGCCATGAAAATCAAAGCGGCCGTGCTCGTCGCCAGCGACAGTCGCTCTTCGGGCTCGCGAAAAGACGAAAGCGGCGTCGCGCTCGCAAAAATCCTCGAAGAGGCCGGCTTCGACGTCGCGAACGTCGCTCTGGTGCCCGATGATCGAAGCGCTATCGCGAAGCAGCTCGCCGCCTGGTGCGACGAAGCCATCGCCAGTCTCGTCGTAACCACCGGAGGCACCGGGCTCTCCCCACGGGATGTCACCCCTGAAGCCACTCGAGACGTCTTG
>JAABTR010000187.1 GCA_011389755.1 Deltaproteobacteria bacterium
GAGCATCTAACGGTGCGACACAGCTGCAACATGAAATCGAAGAATATGACGCGACACGAGGAGCCCTCGTGGCCTGGGTGCGAGTCGACGCGCTTTCCAAGTCCGCCGATGCAACTATCTATATCTATTACGGAAATCCCGGCCTTGCCCCTTCGGCGCGGGACGCTGCCGGGGTCTGGGACACAAGCTACAAGGGCGTTTGGCACTTGAGCGAGGAACAACCGGGTGCGGGAAGACCTCGCGTGTACAAGGACGCCACCTCGAATGACAACCACGGCGACGACAACGTGTCTGCCACAGGGAAAGACGGAAAGATTCACCGCGGACAAAAGTTCGACGACCTCAACGACTTCATCCTCGTGCCTCACTCTCCCGAGCTCAATATCGCAGGAGATATTACGATTTCATCCTGGATCAAGAGAGCGGGGACCCAAAACTACGGCTCCATTTTGACCAAGACGAACACCAAACACTGGAACTACGAGCTACTGATCTCCTCCAGCTCCGCGGCCTTGGACAAGGTGATGTTTTGGTCTGACGACACCACCCCGACAATGCGTCACTCTATCGGCGGTATTGTGGATACCTCTTGGCACCATGTCGCAGCGACCCGCAGTGGAGACACGGTCACCTTGTACATCGACGGAGCCGTCTCGGGGACTGGCTCCATGGACGGTGCGTTCGGCAACAATGCGTATCCTTTGAGGATCGGCGACAGCGGCGAAGATTTAAGCGCCGTATTCCACGGCTATCTCGACGAGGTTCGCCTCTCGAGCGTCGCGCGATCCGCAGACTGGATCGCGACCGGCTACAACAACCAGAGCGACACATCTGTAGGGCCGAACAAGTTTATAAAGAGCCTTGGTCCCGAAGAGTGATTCATAATCCTGTTGAGTCGCCGAATTAAAACGCAATCCAAAGAAAGAAAAAGATGATCGGTGATAAGGAAAAGGTTCAGCTGCGAAGTTTAGACTCAAACGCACTTAATATTCTTGAGCTTTTAGCCGTTGGTGACAAGGCGTACAGCCGCCAGGACATTCATGCCCTGGCCGGCAAGGCGGGGTGGCGCGGTGAAAGCGGAAGGAAGCTTGCCAGTAAGGAGGTTAGCGATATCGTGAACACTCTGCTGGAAGGCGGTTTTTTGGAACACGGCTCATATCGCGGCGTTCGAATCGATGAGGACTTTCAGGACATTGTGGTTCAAGGCGCCGTGCTAAATGGGCGTCTCACAGCGCTGGCTGACATTGTGAAGGGGAGCGCATCCGCATCCCCTTGGAGCTACCGTGACCATCAGCCACGACGCGATCAGCGGATTGCCTTCTACAGTGGAGACTCGGCCACCTTTTTAAAGAATGTATCAAAGCGAAATGACTGCGGCTTCCTCGGGCTGTTTAGACCGTTTAGTCGCGATATTTTTGACGGGCTGCCGGATGACCTCAAGCAGTGGTATCTCGTCGACGCGCTGCCTCTCACTATCATGTTTTGTGACGACGGACCCGAGATCATCGCGGCGTTCGAAGACATGGTAGAAGAGCGCGGGACAGCGCAAAGCGTCGGCTCTCTGGCGACATGGCTGGACCTCGCTATTGCCCAGGGCAGCCTGGAATCTTTGAGATTTCTCGACGCTTTGACAGGCGGGAAACACCCGGAGGTTGGAGGATGCATTGCCCTTTTGGAGGGAGACCACAATCTTGCGCTGAATGTGCTCGGTCCGATGATGCCGGGTGGGAAGCGGAGGGGAAAGCTCGCGGCCGGCTCGCGCTTGCCGGGCCTGATAACCGCTCTTGTTTTGCTCTCACAGGGCTCTCCCGCTGCGCTAGATAAGGTCAGGGCGATCGTTCGAGCCGGAACGAAAAGCACCGGCCGCTATATCCAAGCCCTGGAGATCATAGGCATCGGAGCAGCTTTCAAGCAAACACCGTCGTCCGCCAAGTCTTTTGCGAATCGCCTCAAAGACCGCTGCCTGTCACCGCTCGAGACCCTCGTTGTCGGATATCTGGCCAGATGGCTGCTCGCCGGCGGGGACACGCGTTTCCAGGTCCCCCATATTGCCGAGGCTTCGGAAAAATTCAGCGACCTCGGCCTCGACTGGTTCGCAGCCGAAGCTTATGAGCTCGCAAAAAAACGAACCTCAAAGACTGCAAAGAAAAAAAACGAGAGCTCTTTGGCGGCGCGCGCTCAGCTTGAAACTTCGAGCCTCGTGGACTTGGCGGTCCCCCAGCCTGCCTGGCGCCGCTCACTGGATGCCATTGCCGAACTGGCCGGCGAAGAAGGAGATGTTGCAACCGAGGCGTCATCTTCGGTCGATCGCATCATCTGGGAGCTGAATACAGCGTACAGTGGCTTTAACCTCGCTCCGTTTCATCAGACGAGAAAGGGGACAAGGTGGTCCAAGGGGCGCAAGGTCGGGCTCGCCCGCTTGTACGATGAGTTCGAGGACCCCGCCCAGTTCGGTTTTCTGTCCGATCAGGACCTGGCGATATGCCGAGCGTTGAATATGGAGACCTCGCGCAACTACCGCGGCTATCCCGAGACCTCCTATTTCTTTTCAAGACAAGTCGTCGCCAAGGCTCTTGTCGGACATCCCAGGGTCTATCCACCCGGAGAGCGGGAAAAACCGATTGAAATCGTCGAGCAAAAACCGCAGCTGAGGGTGACGCGCACACCCGACGGCAGCATCTTACTCTCTATCGACCCCAAACCTTCAAACGACGTAGATTCGTGCCAGACAAACGCCGAGTCAAAACACAAGGTCGCGCTCGTGTTCTTTGACGACCAACACCTCAAGCTGCACAAGATGCTCGGCGGCGCCCTGAAAGTTCCGGCTGATGCTCAGCAACACGTCGTTGAGTCCATACAGAAAATCTCGCCTTTAATCTCGGTGCATTCCGAGATAGGCGATTCGGCCGCAGAGAAAGAGCGGGTAGATGCGGACGCTCGCCCCCATATCCATCTGCTGCCGCATGGGGAAGGGTTGCAAGCGGAGTTTTATGTGTACCCCTTTGGGGTGAGCGGCCCCTCGTACAGACCGGGGAGCGGGGGCGAGAATGTTTTCGCCGGCGTCGACGGGAAATCCAAGTCGTGCGTTCGCGATTTGGCCGAGGAGAATCGGCTTCGAGACGAGGTCATCGGCGCATGCCCGGTGCTCGCGGCTCACGCGGAGAACGAAACGTCGATGTGCCTCCCCGCGCCCGCCGAAGCGCTCGAAGTGCTTGTCGAAGTGGAGGACCTTGTCGACGCTGAAAAGGCGACGCTGCATTGGCCTCGAGGCAAAAGTATGGTCTTGGCCGGTCGGGCGGCTCCTGACTCACTTTGGCTGCACATCCGAAAAGACCGCGACATGTTCGCGGCCTCGGGCAGCTTGAGCGTCAACTCGGAGTCATCGCTCGACCTCATGCGACTCATAGACTTGGTGGAGGCCAGCCCCTGCCGGTTTGTAAAGTTGGACGACGGACGATTTCTCGCTCTGACCGAAGAATTACGGCGACGCATTGAGGAGCTCGCGCTTTACGGCGACAGGCAATCGAAGCAGAACAAGCTGCGCTTTCCACCTGTGAGAGCAACCGTGCTCGAGCCGTTGGACGGGGCGGTCAAGCTCAAATCGGACAAACACTGGAAGGAGTGGGTCGATCGCATTCGAGGTGTCGGCGACATTCAAGCTGACGTGCCCTCGACCTTCCAGGCCGAGCTGCGTGACTACCAGCGCGAGGGATTTTGCTGGCTCACGCGATTGGCGACCTGGGGCGTCGGCGCCTGCCTGGCCGACGACATGGGCCTCGGCAAAACTATCCAGGCCTTGGCCCTCCTTCTCAATCGCGCTAAGGCAGGGCCCTCGCTGGTAGTTGCGCCGGCCTCTGTCGCGCATAACTGGATCGCCGAGGCGCGGAGATTCGCACCGACACTGAATGTCAGGCTCTTTGGCGACGGAGACAGAGCCGAGCATCTCGATGGCTTGGGCTCCTTCGATGTAGCGATATGCACCTACGGTCTTTTGAACACCGAGGCGACGCGGCTCGGCAAGACACCGTGGAACACGGTCATATTGGATGAGGCTCAATTGATTAAGAACGAGACCACGCTGAGGTCTCAAGCTGCAAAAGGATTGAGGGCGGATTTTCGGTTGATCATGACGGGTACACCGCTCGAAAACCACTTAGGCGAGCTGTGGAACCTCTTTGATTTCATCAATCCCGGCCTGCTCGGCTCTTCCAAAAACTTTGTCGAGCGTTTCGTAAGGCCCATTGAAACCGGAAGGTGCGAAAAGACACGCAGGAGTCTCAAGCGCCTCATCCAACCCTTCATCCTGAGGCGCACAAAGTCGCAAGTGCTCGAGGAGCTGCCGCCGCGCACCGAGATCGTACGAAAAGTGACGCTCGGTAGGGAGGAGGCGGCGCTTTACGAAGCCCTGCGCGGCAGGGCCATCGAAAAGCTTCGGGAGACCGGCGGGCAAGGCGGCCCCCAACACCTCAAAATACTGGCTGAGATAATGCGGCTCAGGCGCGCCTGCTGCCATCCCCGCCTGGTACTGCCAGACTCTGGTATTGGCAGCGCCAAGCTGTCCTTGTTCTGCGAAACTATTGATGAGCTGCTCGCCGGCAATCACAAGGTGCTTGTCTTCAGCCAATTTGTCGATCACTTGACCATTTTAAAAGAAGAACTCGAGCGCGAGCGCATCTCGTACCAGTATCTGGACGGAAGCACACCCATCCGTCAGCGAAAAGAAAGCATCGAGGCGTTCCAAGCCGGGCAGGGGGATGTCTTCCTCATCAGCCTGAGGGCCGGAGGGCTCGGCTTGAACCTGACCGCCGCGGACTATGTGATCCACATGGACCCGTGGTGGAATCCCGCGGTCGAGGATCAGGCCTCCGATCGCGCCCACCGATTGGGTCAGAAGCGTCCGGTGACGATATACCGCTTCATCACGCAAGGGACCGTCGAAGAGAAGATAGCCGCTTTGCATGCAAAGAAACGAGCACTCGCGGACAGCCTATTGGAAGGCGCGGATATGAGCGGCAAGCTCTCGGCCGATGAGTTACTCGATTTGATACGCGAGTAATCTCAAGATGAGGAAACAGCGATGAAAACAGGACGCAATGATGTTACCTGAAAGATGCCGAAAATGCGCAAGGAACAAGAACCACGGAGCTCATACGAGCTGTCGAATATGCGCTGACACAGAGTTCGATGAGACCATTGTTTGCGAATTGAATCGGTCCGTCCAAGAGGGAAGCGATGAATTCGAGTGCCACGCTTTTGTACCGACGCTCGAAGTCATCGGTTCGAAGAAAGAGGCTACGGCAGACGGCAGGAAACCCGCCCAGGGTAACCTGCTGGCCGAGCAGTTGGCCGTTATCAAGCTCATGAACTCAGACAAGATTCAGCACCAAAAGGCGTGTGCCCTGCAGCAGCTAGAGAGAGATCCAGAGGCAATAATCGTCAATCTCAAACTTCATTACGTTTGGAATGTAAAAGGACGACGAAATATTTTTGCCAAGAGCGAAGAGTCTTTCAGCCGGTTGTTCTGCGATGCTTTTGCAAAAGCCGCTATTCCCTCGGTGCTTCGCGCACAACTCCTCTGGCTGGGACCCGATCATGTGCATGTTTACTGCGAGGCCGATGGCGAGAGATCCCTGGAGAACATGCTCATTGATATAAAAAGATATCTAGAACAGGATGCTCTCAATCACGTCCCTCAAATAGCAGAAGTCCTCGGTCCAAGCCAATCTTTGTGGGACGACGACTACTATGTGGAATCGGTGGGTTGACTCGGAGGTGTCATAGAGCGGATTGCCGTTTTTTTCAGGTATCACGCAATCGGGGTCAATAGCTGGGCGGCTGCGTTTTCGTCTCCGGCGGCGAACAGGCAGGATGCTAAAAGAAGTCTGGTTTCCTCATCGTCGACGAGGAGACGAGCGTGGAGGGCCGATTGAAGCGCGTCAACGGGCCTGTCGTCTTTCAGGGCGAGGCGCGCCGCGTTTTTAAGCCGATCGGCGTCTTGGTGACATTTTCGATAGAGGCTCAGATCGGCTCTGCAGCGACGGCAGGGCGTATCAATCGGCGTCTCTTCAAAGAAGCGTGCTCGGCAGGCCGGGCATCTGTTCGGCGCACTCATCGCGGTATCACCCCAGATAAAACAGCACGTCGGTCAGCTCTTGGGCGGTTTTTTTTACCGCCGGGAGCTTCTTGTTTTCGAGCCCCGTTTCAAGCTCGGCAATGAGCTCGTTGACCTCCGAGGCGTCCTCTTCTTCGAGCTGAGAACCGAGCTGCTTGGCCTTCTCGAGGCATTGTATCGCGTCTTCAAAGACGTTTTTTTCTTCGTCGGTGGCGTCCTCGGGCAACGCAAAGGCCTTGTGAGGTTCGCTCGATTCTTGGGGCAGGTCTTTTTCTCCGAATGCGCCGGCGATCTTCCTTTGGGCGTCAGCTTTGTCTTCGTCGCTCAAGGTGCGCATCGCGTCTTTGATTGTGACGCGTTTTTTGATCCCCGTGCGGACCTCACGCACCTCCACGTCGAGGATGCCGTTAATATCCAGGTTCAAGGAAAACTCGATAGGGCTCCCCGCCTGAGCGTCCTCATCGAGGCCCTCTACCATGAAGCGGCCTATGAGTTGGTTGCGCTTCGCGTCTTCGTCCTCGCCTTGAAAAATATGGACGTCAACAGCATTTTGCCCGTCGACAGCGGTGTAGAAAATGCGGGTCTGTCGCGTGGGGAGCGGCGTGTTGCGCTTGATGACGGCTCGATAGCAGTCGGAGGAGGGCATCCCGTGAAGCTCACCTAGGTAGCTCGTTCCAAATGAGTAGGGAGTCACGTCTACCAGGATGCGAGCCGTGGAGTCGCCGGCAATCCGCGCGGCCTGTAGGGCGGCGCCTTGAACGATGGCGGTATCCGGGTTGACGTCCTGCCGCGGCACCATCTTGAGGATGCTCTCGAGCATCTCTCCCACGAGCGGTGCTCGAGTGGATCCACCGACGAGGATGACTTCGTCGAGCCGGTTTGCCGAGATACCGGCGTCGGACAGGGCGCTGTGCACCGAGTCCTTGGTGCGAGAGAGGATCGGTGAAATGACGGACTCGAGCTGTGGTCGAGACAGCTCCATGTCCAGATGCAGCGGGACACCTTCTTTTTCTGCGATGTGCTCCAGGATCACTTGGGCGTAGGACTCGACGGACAGGGTCTTTTTGCCTTCTTCCACAGCTTGCAAGATTCGCGCTCTGGACCGCGCCGAGGCGGTCGGATCCGCGCCGTGTTCGTCTTGGAACAATTTCGACAGATGTTCCAAAAGAGCTTCGTCGAAGTCGTCGCCGCCGAGCGTTGTGTCTCCGTGGGAGGACAAGACCTCGGTAATTCCTCCACGGAGCCGAACGATGGAGACATCGAAGGTGCCGCCTCCCAGGTCGTAGACCATGACCGTGCGATCGTCCTGGGACGACGTTTCGGCGTAACACAGCGCGGCAGCGGTCGGCTCGTTGATGATGCGTTCCACGCGAAAGCCAGCTATCTCACCGGCTTCTTTCGTGGCGGTCCTTTGTGCGTCTTTGAAATACGCCGGGACCGTGATCACGGCGCGGCTCACGTTACAGCCGAGGTGCTCCTCGGCGGCTTTTTTGATGCGCCGCAGGATCATCGCAGAGATCTCGACGGGGGTGTCGCTGCGCTCGCCGAATGAGATCGTTTCGTCGCTGCCCATGAGCCGCTTGATGGAGCGCACCGTGCGCTCGGGGTAGATGACGGCTTGGTTGCGCGCCTTGCGTCCGACGATCACCGAGTCGTCCGGCCCGAGTCCGACCACGGACGGCAAGAGGGGCTCGCCGTCGATGGGGACGAGTTCGATCCTTCCGTCTTTTGCATAGGCGGCGAGGGAGTTGGTGGTTCCAAGGTCGATCCCTATTACGATATCTTCGGCAGTCTCCATTGAAATCTCCATTTTTTTTATCGCGCGACCACGACTTGAGCGTAGCGAATGATGCTCTTCGGGCCTTTGTAGCCCGCCATGAGCTCTTCGAGTACGGTCCCGCCGGGCGCGCCGCTGTCGGCGATGGCCTCTGTCGCCTCCATGGTGCCTGGGTCGAAAGCCCGATTTTCGGTTTCGATTCGGTGCACCTCCAAGGCGCTTAGCTCGGTGACGATGCGCCTTTGGGTCAGCTCCAGGGCAGAGACGAGCGCTTCGGCGCGCGGGTTGGTTCTTTTCTTCCAAAATCTTCGCCGGGGCTCGGCGAGCTTTTTGGCTTCTCGGATAGACGGTTCCAGACTGTCGGCGATCGCGATCATCACTCGCACGCGGTCCACGAAGGCGTTCTCAGCGCTTCGCGTGGCCGCCTCGTCATTTTTTGAGACAGTTTCGCGCAGAACCTCGAGGGTATCGGCGCTGTGTTCACGCAGCTCCCGCGAGGCCAGGGTCTGTTGTCTCAGCTCGGAGCGGACCCCGACGAGCTCGGCCAATACGGCAGCGAGATCCACAGTCGGGGCCTCGACTCGAGCAGTTAGGGGATCCTCGGAGCGCGTGGCGCGGCGCTTTTCGGAATCCAGCAGGTCAGGCAGATCTTGTCGAGTCATCATGCAGCGGGCTCTCCTTCGAGGATGAGGCGCGCGAGGTCTTCGGTCGTCAGACGGACAGACGCAGTTTTTTGGGGCGTCGTATCCGGGATCTCCTCCGCGCGAATCGCCGCCGATGGATTGACGTAAAAGAGCCGCGTGCGCAACCGGCCGGCTTCTGAGCTCAGGGCTTCGTAGGCCGAGCGAACGGCGTGGAACTGCGCCGGGCAGTGGTCCGGAGGGTAGCGACGAATGAGTTCCTCATAGCGGGCCTCGATCTGCTGGGCCGTGGCGGTGTGAGGAAGGTCTAACACAAAGTAGGGGTACATTGGCTGTGCTCCTAAAACGGGATCTTCAGTTGCTTTTTGGAGTTTTGTTTCCGAACTTGTTTTTTTCGTTTTTTGGGTCGCTTGCTCCGGTTGATGGCGGCTCGCACTTTGTCGTTCAGTTCCATGAGCTGATTCATCATCAAAAAGGCAGTTAGGGGGTCCGTAGCCATGCCTGGACGACAGTTCTCGAGTGCGGTTTCGATTTCCTCGAGCCCGCCTTCGAGCACTGACAGCTCCACGTGGGCCTCGAGGGCCTTTTTATACTTGAAAAAAGTCATCTCCGGATCACCGGGCTTGAGCTTCAGCGCGATCTCGAGAGCTCGATAGGCCAGCTCGGCGTTCGGAGCTAGGTCCGCGGCGTCGAGACAGGTTTTTACGTCTCGAAGCTCACCGATTCCCTTTTGAATCGCCAGATGAGCGAGCTTCTTGATCGGTTTTGACAGACCTTTATCGAGCCATCTTTTTTCGACGCAGCGCGGCAAGATAAAATCCAGTTCAAAGGCGCTGATAGGCGTATCTTCCAGAGCTTCGACGGAGAGTCCGAACGGCATTTCGGGCTCTCCCTTTTTCTCTCGCCGAAGCACAGTGAAGACGATGAGCCAGTTGGAACGCGGCAGAGGTCTCCACAGCTCCTCCAGCTCTTCGAGCTTTCGGCCCCCGGCGTATTCTCGCTCGGAGATCCAAATGGAGGTCAGCATTGGGGACTGGAAGCACGGATCTAACTCAAAATCGGCGAGAGCCCTTTTCCACAGCGCTTGGGCCTCGGTGGACTTGCCCTGTTCATATTTCTTGATCGATTTGAGAATAAAAAGCTCGAACTGCAGCTCGTGGACCTTTTTATCCATCGGTCTGGCGGCCGCCGCCTTGGCCGCAAACTTGAGCCCCTTGTCGTAGGCATTTCGATCCAAAGCGAACTGCGCGGCGCCGAAGGCGGCTTCGCCGTCGTCGGGAAAGAGCTTGGCAAAGCGCTCGAGCGCCCGCGCCTTTTCTTTGGTTTGTCCCACAAATTCGAAGAGATGATCCACGAGGTCTTTGTGGACGTCCGAAAAACCGGGATCGATTTCTATAGAACGCTCGAACAGGCTCTGGGCCGAATCATACTCGAAGTCGCAGGCTTCGCTTCCCCAAAAATCGTCCCATAGTGGATCGTCGTCAAAATCGTCCAAAGAAGAAGATTTTTCGGCCTCCGCAGCTCGGGTTGCCGCCCGGTGAAGGACCAGGGCTCTGGCTTTGCGGCTCTGCTCCGGGGCGATATCTGTACCGGTGCGTTTTGCCAGCTCTCTTTCGTACGTGAGCCAGCCGTAGACGGATTCAAAGGGCGGCAGAAGCATGTCGCCCAGGAGGGCGCGCAGCAGATTCCCTCGAAAATCGAAAGGATCCCAATCGGCGATCCGTTCGATGAATTTATATAACGCCCGACTGAGAGTCTTTTTTGTGTTTGCAATCGCGAACAGGACATCTCGACGCAAGACGTTACCGAGATTCGAGCCCTTTTCGACGGGCCATCGTTCCATCTGTCCGATGAGGGTCAGGTGTTTGCCCCTCGCAATCAGCCGCTGCGCCTCCTGGACCTTCAAGATGTCCCTTTGGCGATCCGACGCCAGCTTTTCGGCCGCGATAAGGCTTGGGCAGAGCGTATCCGGCGTGAGCTTGCCAAGCGTGATGGCGCTCAACGCCCCGATCGAGCGGGCCGCGTGACCATAGGCGGTCGACTCTTCGAGGCGGCTCAGCGCGGCCAAAGCTCGATCATGGTTCCCCGCGTAGTGCTCCAAGAGCCCGGTGAGAAAGAGACGAACCTCTCGCAAATAGGACCGCGGGGAGATGGTGCGAAGAGCTCTTCGAGCCTCGTCGTCCTGACCTTCGGCGATGAGCTCGTTTGCCCGGCGCGCGGCACGCAGCTCCTCCAGCCTGAAAAGCTCCACCTTTTCAAGAGCATCGATCGTCTCGTTGGTGAGAACGAGCGCGCGATTCGCGAGGGCGACCCAGACATCTTCCGACTCACGCTCCCCAGCGTCGAAGCACTTTTCGATCTCTTCGACCGCCCGCTTCGGCCAGTGGAGCAGAAGAAGTTCGATGCGCTCTTGGCGTCTATCGCCTGAGAAAGTTTTTTCGAGGACGATGAGCGCGTCGTCATATCGCTTGCCCTTGAGCAGGCCGAGAAGTCGCCTCTGCGCTCGAGGCAAATCCGACGATCCCGTCTCGCCGGAGGGGCGAGAAGAAATTGCTGGCTGAGCCGATGTCGAACAAACGCGCGGCGCGCTTTTTTTACGCCGGTTTTTGCCATTTTTCTGTGTTTTCCGTTTCGACATTTTAGTCCTTTTAGCAAAAGGACCGAGGACGTGTCTACACCATATTTGCTACAGGGAAAGACGGAAAGATTCTCCATCGACAGCAGTTCGAAGACGCCGACATGATTTTATCCTCGTCCCATACTCCTCGGTTTCACCCTCTGTTTATTCCCGTCAGCACCCGGAAAACGTTTGTCCGGTGTTTACTGCGCCGAAGGTGGACTCCTGGGGGTCTGCCCTGTTGGGCTCCTGGGGCCCTGCCCAGGTGAAATCCTCGAAATCGCAGCCGTCTCCTTCGAGGAACAATGACACACCGGTAGGTCCATTTTTTTCCGCAACTCCAATGTCATCGCAGTGGAGCCCATTGGCCGCTGAGCTTTCATCAATTACCGTGACAGTGCCCTCGTAGCAGATCATTTGAACCACCTCGCTCGCGTCGTTTACGAGGATTAGGGCATCGTGGCCATTTTGTATTTCGTGCTTGCAGCCAGAGGACTTGCAGTACATGCAACTGTCGTCTGTGCAGGACAGATCGATGTGATAGAAGCCGACTTCGCCGGTAAAGTTCCCTAAAACAGCTTCTTCTCCAAGGCCGATGGCTCTGTAGAGAGCGCCGTTTTTACCGTTTATCAGCTCGACCGTCCAACCGGCGAGACTTTTCAAACCCACGGCTGCTATTTCAATGCCTTCTTGTTCGTTGCTTGTCTCGTCGTCGTAGTGGAACTCGTTTATCCAGGCCCGCGGCGATGGAGCACCGCAGCCGCTGTCATCAAGCCACGAAAAATCCCACCAGGTTTCGAGGCGATATTGGCCATCTTCGTCGCGGGTGACGACGGCGCTCAGGTCTATGATTGCGCCGACGCACAGCTCGGCCCACTCCGCCGCGCGCAACGTCGCTGTGATCTCACTGTCCTCGGGTCCGTAGACGATGGTGGCGTCGCCGCCCTCTATGGCGGTTACCAGGGCGCCCGAGACCGAGACCAGCTCCTCATCGTAGTCGGAATAGCCGCCGCTGAGCTGCGTGAAATCTATTCCCGCGGTGCTCAAGTCCTGGGCGTACCCTTCGAGCTCGCCCTCGGTGATGACCAGGCTGCCAGCCGAATGAGAATCGACTTGCATAAAACGGCGGCCGTCGTCTGTCTCGCTCACCGCCGCGGCTTCCAGCTCGACCGTGTCGCCCGGAGTGACGGTCGGCGCTTCTTGGACCACGAAGATCCCAGGGCCGGCTTCGGAATCCTGAATGAAAAAGCCCTGGCTGCTTGTGACTGTGACCGTCGCCGGGCAAATGGTTGCCGGGACTATCGGGACATCGGCGAC
>JAABTR010000188.1 GCA_011389755.1 Deltaproteobacteria bacterium
CGGCTCCACCGTCACGTCGTCCAAAGCCTGAGCGTGCTCCGGGTCGTTGTCCGAGACCGCGCAGCCGCTGAGCGAGAGGACCTCTGCGGCGGCGTTGTAAAGCTCAAAGTACTCGCCGCTGTTCTCATCCCTCGGGTTGAACATAATCTCGGTGATGATGATCTCACCCACACCCGGCCCGCGGGGAGCCTCGGTGTCGATGCTGTCGGAGCCGGTGTCCGCGACGCTCTCGCTGTCGCTGGTGTCGCCGGTGTCCACACTGTCGCTTTGGTCGCTTTGGTCCCTTTGGTCACTTTGGTCACTTTGGTCGCTCGTGTCCAAACTGTCGCCAGTGTCCAAACTGTCGCCGGTATCCAAACTGTCGCCAGTGTCCACACTGTCCCTTTGGTCGCTAGTGTCGCTAGTGTCGCTAGGGTCGCTAGGGTCGCTTTGGTCGCTACTGTCCACTGCACTCTCGCTACCCGTACCCACCGAAATATCCTGCCCCGACGAGTTGCCGTCCGCGGTGACCTTCTCGGATTCGCCTTCAACGCAGCCTGCTGTGGCAAGCCCCATGGTCAGAATCGCCATCAATGGGAAAAATATCTTCGACATCTTTGTTCTATGCATCTTTGCTGCCTTTTCCCTCTGGGAGAGTCGCTTCTCTTGCGTGAGCTCCTGCTTTATTTATGCGTTGTCCAGCATTTCAGTTTTTCGGACAACCTTCACGACCTTGTCACATAAAGCGATAGACTCGCTTTTGGCGGGCCACAGTCGCACAATTCGAATGGAACAACAACACTATTTCCGATAGGCTCGCGCTCGAAAATTGTCGATTTCGTCGAATTCCTTCTATTTTACATTGACCCTCCGGATCTCGAGTGGTTCACTTTTTACATTAACGCTCGACTTGAAGGAGCCCATCATGCCTGACAGGCAAATGCTCGAAGAGGTTTTCGTCGATGGCTGGAAGACGCTCTACGGGCAAGGCGGCAAACTGACTCTTGGGTCTGTCAATGTTCTTCTCGGCGCGAACGGCGCAGGAAAGAGCAACCTTGTCTCCTTTTTCCAGATGCTCGAGCACATGATGAGAGGAGAGCTGCACAGCTTCCTCGCCGGTCAGGGGTTCGCCGAGCGCGTCTTGCCCCACGGGGGGAAGAAATCATCCGAAATCTCAACGCGGCTGGTTTTTCGGGGCGCTGAGTTTACTCACGCGTATGAGCTCATCCTCGCAAGAGACACGACCGAAGGCTTTATCATAAAAGATGAACGTATCTTATGCCTCAAAGACGGCGAGACCAAACCCTCCGAGGTGAGGCTCGGCGGTGGTTCCAAAGAATCGGCCCTGTCCGAGAAGGAGGGGCTCGACAAA
>JAABTR010000189.1 GCA_011389755.1 Deltaproteobacteria bacterium
GAGACCAAACCCTCCGAGGTGAGGCTCGGCGGTGGTTCCAAAGAATCGGCCCTGTCCGAGAAGGAGGGGCTCGACAAGACGTGTCAGCCGGTCCGATCTCTTTTGTCTAGCTGCCGCGCGTATTCTTTTCACGACGCAGCCCCCGCTGCCAAGTTCCGCACCTACGGATACAAGTTCGACAACCAGTATCTACACAGCGATGGAGGCAACCTCGCCGCCTTCCTCAGAAGACTCGCCATGGTCGACAAATGGCGACCCCACTACAGCGCAATTGTCCAAAACGCCGGGCTTGTGGCTCCGATGTTCGAGAATTTCGCCATCGGCGAGAGCGCAGAGAATGAAGATAACGTGCGACTCAACTGGAAAGAGACCGACTCGGATTACCTCTTCAGCCCCAGTCAGCTCTCCGACGGAGCGATCCGTTTCATAGCTCTTGCGACCCTCTTTTTGCAGCCGCCCGAGCTGCGCCCCGCGATCATCGTGGTCGACGAGCCCGAGCTCGGCCTTCATCCCAGGGCAAAATCTTCTCTGGCTAAGATGGTCAAAGCGGCCGGCACAACGTCCCAGATCATTCTTGCGACGCAGTCTCCCCAGCTGTTCGACGAGTTCGAGTCCGAGTCCATCATCGTCGTCGAGCGCAACCCCGGCGAGGCCTCCTCCACCTTTCGTAGGGGCACGAAGCAGCAGCTCAGACAGTGGTGCGATACATATTTTTGATTGGACGTCAACACCGCTCACATTGGATCACTGTTGACCGCGCCAGGCCTTGACCGGGATCCGAAAAGACGCTGGCCTACCCAAACGCGGAAACTCGGTATTGACGGCCACACTCTTGAGGCACTTGCCCAAGGTGGTCGACACGAGGCTCGCGGGTGAAAGCTGCGCCCGTCGAACGCGACCGCTCGCAGCGATCTCGAAACTAAAAGAGATCTCAGGTCTTCCCTCGAGATCAAAGGTGTGGATGTCGAAGCAGCGGCGAATCTTGCTTTTTTGTTTTCTAAACGCGCGCGTCAGCTCCTCCACGTCCGACTGGGCGCGAGGGACCGGTCTGTTTTTTCTTTTCGCGTCGCCCTTTTCCGGAGGCGCCTCTCGGGGCTGCGAGGTGCTGTCAGCGCCCGGTCGTTCGTGCGCCACACCCGCTTTGTCCACAGCAGGCGCCTGCCCGACATTGACCGCCTCAGTGTCCGGCGTGGGCTCTGGATCGGCAACAGGGCTCTGCACGATGAGAAATTTCTGCTCGACCGGAGGCGACCCGCGGGTCAAAACGAGGGTGATGACGACGGCGACCACCGCAGCGGCGAGAACCAGGGCTGCGAGCCAGACGCCCTTGGAAACAAAGGTTCCGTGTCTCGTCCCCGGTGTCGAGACGGTGAGAGTGCCTTCGGGGATTGGTCTCATCGCCAGCGTCTCCGGCTGCTGGGCGTAGGTATAGCTCGAAGGGGGAGCCTGGGAAGGATGACGCCACGCCTTGTCGCGTCTGTGGAGCGACTCGACCCCGAGGAAGGTCGCCATCTCTTCGTCGAAATCGTCGCTGACCATCCGGTGCAGCATCGCCGCCGCCTTTTGCCCCTCGAGAGGGCTCACCTTGCGCAGGTCTGCGGCGAAAGCCTGGGCTGTCTGATAACGCTTCTCGGGGTTCTTGTACAAAGCTTTGCGCAAAACCATATCTATTTGCGAGGGCACGTCGACCCGGTGCTGACTGACGGGAGCCGGCTGGTGGGTGAGCACGCGACCGAGCGTGGGCCCGTATCCCGCCCCTTTGAAGTCGTTGTAACCCAGGAGGATCTCGTGCAGCACGACCCCGCAGGCGTAGACGTCGCTTTGAACGCTGGCGGGGCTGTTTGCGAACAGCTCCGGCGCCGCATAGGAGAGCTTGCCCTTGAAGGACGACTCCGTCTGAGTCTTGTAGACTTCGGAGTTTTCTCCCATGACGGCGATGCCGAAGTCGACGACCCGCGCCCGGCCGTCCGTGTCGAGCAGGATATTGGAAGGGGAGATGTCTCGATGGATGACATTGAGCAGCGCACCATCGCGGCGTGTTAGATTATGGGCGTAGTGAAGCGCGTCGAGCACGTCGATCATGATTTTGATAGCGACCGCCGCTGGAATGGTTCTGTTTTGGCTGTCGCGGTAGCGCTTCCACTCCCCCAGATGGTAGCCGTGCACGTACTCCAGCACCATCAC
>JAABTR010000190.1 GCA_011389755.1 Deltaproteobacteria bacterium
AGGCCGACGGCTTTGAGACAGCTGCGCAGCTGCCGATTCGCACGGATGAGCTCCTCTTTGGAAGCCTCGTTTCGGGTAAACCGGCAGTAGCTGCGCATCATCTCTTTCGAAGCGACCCCTTCCTTGGCTAAATGGGCTTTAATGGCGCCGATTTGCGCGCGTATCTTTTCATCCACCTCGCTGCTGTCCATTTTCAGATGGTCAAAAATCTTCATGCTGTGGAACTTAGCCGCCAAGTGTGTTGTGAGCAAACCGCTAGATGACCGGGATAGTGGGGTTGCCAAACGGCGCGCCTTCTTGCCTTCGACCCAGGTGCCGCCTGTGGTTCTAAAATCTCGGCCCAAGGAACCGATCTCCGTGATCTGTGCGGTATCGGAACTGATGCGAACGAGCACATCCTTGGCTACTGAAATGCCGTAAAGGTCGTTCCCTTCTTTGAAAGGACAGATGCCCGGAATGTGCAACTCCAGCTTGTTGCCTTCTGCATCGGTATAATCGCCGATCTTGACGATCTCACACGACGGGAGATAGACCTGCCACAACGAGTTATCATTGCCCGAGCTCGCCACGAGGCGGTCATCTTCTCTTGTAAAGGTGACGCTTTGAAACGTCGGGAGCGCGACCGATTCTTCGGGTAACGTCCACATGGTCTCGTCGCCAGCGCACATACCGCGCAAGGGCTGCGCAATATCCGCGCGCCTTTTGGCTTTTCAAGCCACACCACATTTTTACAAACAGTTGTTTTCTTTGCACTTTTATGGATATATGAACTTATTTTCACTTGGCATCCAAATTGCTTCTTTTCTGCCGCGCTGGTGATCTACCGGCGCTTCGGCGACCTATCTCGAGGAGGATGTGATGCGAGCAATACTTTGGACGTTATTCCTAGCAGGTACCCTTGGAGCCCTCATCGTTTGGGGTTGCAGCGAACACAGCGACGCAAACGGTGCAGACGCCTCGGGCGACACCGGGTCAGCGCAAGGCGAGGGCGAGGGCGAGGGCGAGGGCGAGGGCGAAGGTGAAGGCGAGGAGGGCTGGAGCACAGACGGACCCGACTTCGAGGAGTGCGCGGCTGTCAGCCAGATAGCCGGCAACCAGTTCCAGCCGGTCGACGTGATCTTCGCCATCGACAACTCACCGAGCATGGGAGACGAAATAGAGGAGGTCCGCGCGAACATGTACGCGTTCTCCAAGAAGGTCTCTGAGCAGGGGCTCGATATGCACGTCGCGCTCGTCTCTTGCTTGCCAGGTGACTGCGACAAAGAGCAGTTCCTCGGCATCTGCATCGACGCCCCGTTCGGAAACGGCAGCTGCCCGGCAGACGACAGCAACTTACCTTCGTACTTGCACGTCAGCGACCGCGTCCCCAGCGTCAAAGCGCTGCGCTGGATCGTCGAAAACTACGACGGCTACGCCGAGATCCTTCGGGCCGGCTCGGCGCGTCACTTCGTGGTGATCTCGGACGACACCGATGAGTGGACCGCCGCCCAGTTCGACGCGGAGGTAAAAAAACTCGGCTTCGACTCCTATTTCTTCCACGGGATCTTCTCGTACATGAGCAAAGAGGACGGCTGCGACGCCAAAAACGCCTGCTGCGACTTCGCGGCACCCGGCGGCGAGGGGCTCCCCTACCGCGAGCTCGTCGAACAAACCGGGGGCGTGTCGGGAAATCTGTGCGAGCAGGACTTCGACCCGGTCTTCGACGCGCTCGCCGGATCGGTGGTGGGCAGCGCCAAGCTCAGCTGTGAGTGGGAGGTCCCCGCGCCTCCGAACGGGGAGAGCCTCGATCCCCACAAGGTGAACGTGAGGTTCATCGACGAAAACGAAGACGCCCACTTCATCGGCCACGTCGACTCGGCCGCGGACTGTCAAAACGTCAAGCACGCTTGGTACTACGACGACGATAACGCCCCGTCGAAGATCCTCGTCTGCCCCCAAACCTGCGCGCTGCTCCAATCCCAAACATCCGCCGCCCTCGACATTCTCTTCGGTTGCGAGACAGAGGCCGCCGACGTCTACTGAGGCGCGTCAGCGCAGGAGGTCGTAAAGCTCGTCCACCCTCTTTGCCACCTTGAAATCCTCGTTGGCCAGCCCCCGAATCTCGGGCGTCCACAGCTTCAGTCGCACGGATCCCCAGCTCAGCGTCAGGTCGGGTTCTTTGCCCTCGGCCTCGGCGACGCCACCGACGTTTTGGGCAAACCTCATGGCGACATCGAAACCCGAAAACAGATAGACGCGCTCGAGCTGACGGCCATCGAGGACCACCCAGCCGCGTTCGAGCTCATTTTTTTGAGACTCAACCTCACCTCGACTCAGCGGTGTCGAGGGACCGCCGCTATCACCGACTTGTTCGCGAATACTTGCCATCGTCCGTCGTCTCCCTCTGTGCTTCGCGTTTTTGCCGCCTGCGGTGTGCAACGCTCATGCCACCGGCCCCGATGTCCTGGCACGAGTTTTGAATGACTCAGCGGTTGGACTGGGGAGAATTCGCCATGTTGCAAAGAGCTCGACATCTTCTCGGACGCAAGGTCGCAACCCTCGACGGAGAGCTGGGTTCGGTTGATGACGTCCACTTCCACGACGACGACTGGACCGTCAGGCAGATCGTGGTCAGGCTCGGGGTGTGGCCGCCGGCTCGCCGCATCGTCTTGACCACGGATCAGCTCGAAGAGGCCACCTGGGAAAACGGAACCATTCGGCTGAGCACCACCAGCTCCCAGCTCAAAAAACAAAGACTCACACGGCTCGATGCCCCGGTCACCCAGCAGAGCAAAATCGAGCTCGTCCACATCGACCAGCAGACCACTCCTCCCCGAATCGAGCGCGTACGCCTCCTGGGCGGCGATCGAAACCTGCTGAGCGTGCGGGAGATCCTCGGATACCGCCTCAGCAAGGCCGATGAAAGATTCGGCAGGGTCAACGACCTGGTGTTCGACCCCGACGACATGCACGTCCGCTTCCTCGTCGTGCTGCCTACCAGGTGGTTCATCGGCCGCCGCAGAATGCTCGAAACCTCACACTGCAGGCATGTCAGCTGGCTCGAAAAAGCCGTAACCGTCGACATGCCGCGCAAGGAGCTGAGGCGCAGCCCCAAGCTCAAATCGTTCCCGAACATTCACTAAGTTAAAAAAAAATGATGCTGCGCTCCTGTCGGCTGAGACATCTCTCCTGTCCGCCAGGACACGCAAAACGCCGATTCCGGGATACTTTGGAATCCGACACAAGGTTTGTGGGAGCTTGTAAAACGAGATCGGCGACATACCATTCGCATCCTGACTCTCTGATTGGATGACGTGAGCGAAAAAACACGCCGGTTTCGCGAGGTGCGAACAGGTGACGTGCGTTTTTTTCCGCTTTTTTGAAGAGCCCCGTGATCGATCCCGAGGGCAAGGGCGGCAATTCATCGGGAACCTATAAGCGATGCCACTGCAAAAGACCAAAAAGACCAAGGACGGCTTCGGCCCGGATCTCTTCGAACAGATCTTCGAGAGCATGGGGCTGATGATCGCCTATATGAACCGCGATTTCGATTTCATCCGCGTCAACCGGGCCTACGCCATTTACGGCGGCAAGGACGTCGACTTCTTTCCCGGCAAGAACCATTTTCAGCTCTACCCGAGCGCCGAAAACAAAGAGATCTTCAATCGGGTGGTCGCGACGGGACACCCTTTTCACATCTACGAAAAGCCCTTTGATTTCGCACAGAGATCCGAGCGCAAAACCGCGTATTGGGATTGGGTGCTCAAGCCGGTCAAGGAGCCGGACGGGTTCGTCAGCGGTCTCGTGCTCATCCTGGCGGACGCGACCGAGCGGCGGCATACCCGCAGGGCCCTGTCGGCCACGGAAAAGAGCAGGCGCAAAGCGATGTCCGAGTCCGAAGCGGCCAGGAGACAGATCGACAGGCTCGCCTCGGTCATCGATCAGGCCGCCGAAGGGATCGCTGTCGTTAAAAAAACCGGCGCGATCGACTACGTCAACGCCGCGTTCGAAAAGCTCAGCGGTTATCACCGCACCGAGATCATCGGGCAAAATCTGAGGCTGCTCGACTACGACCCCGATGCCCCCGATTCGTCCGAGGCGCGCTGGGATCGCGTCCGGTCGGGAGAGACCTGGTCGGGTCGCCTCATGAGACGCCGGAAGACCGGCGAAACGTACGAAGCCGATGTGACGATCACCCCCGTGTGGGATGAAGAGCACGCTAAAGACATCCGTGAGTTTGCCATCGTCGAACGGGACGTCACCCACGAGGTCGCGCTTGAAAAAAAGCTGCGGCGCGCTCAGCGGCTGGAGGCCCTGGGAAATCTCGCCGGGGGCATCGCCCACGACCTCAACAACATTCTCATGCCCATCACCATCAACACCGAGCTCGTCATCGACGCCCTCGAAGACGGCGATCCCAACCGCTCGCTCCTCCAAAAGGCCCTCATCGCCGCCAGGCGCGGCAGAGAGCTCATCAAGCAGGTGGTCACCTTCAACCGTGTCGCCGACGAAGAGCGCAGCCCGATGCATCTGCGCCCCGTGATCCACGAGGCGCTCGATCTCGTCGACGCTTCTTTGCCTTCAAACATACGTTTCACCCGGCGCATCGAAGTCTTCCACGACGTGGTGGAGGCCAACCCGGCGCAGATCCACCAAATCCTGCTCAACCTATGCAGCAACGCCGTCATCGCCATGCGGGAGCGCGGCGGAGTTTTGGAGGTCGCCCTCGAGGATCTCGAACTGCCTCAGGCTTCGGCGAAGAGATTTCCCGGGCTGCGCGGCACCAACCACCTCAGGCTCACCGTCCGAGATACCGGAAGCGGAATCGACGAACGAATCATCGACAAAATTTTCGACCCATTTTTCTCGACCCGCATCGGCGGCGGCGGGACTGGGATGGGGCTCGCCGTGGTTCACGGAGTCGTGTCCAGCCACGGGGGCGCCGTGGACGTGCGCAGCGCGGTCGACAAAGGCACCGAGTTCCAGGTCTATCTCCCCTTGTCCAACCGGGTGCCCCGTGCTCCGGCGCAGACCGAAGATCTGCTGCCCGCCGGGTGCGAGCGCATCCTGGTCGTCGACGACGATGACACCATCACGCAAAGCGTCCGCTCCACGCTGCAACCACTGGGATACGATGTGGTCATCGCCGCTTCGGGAACCCAGGCCCTCGATATCCTCTGCGACGGCAAAGGCTCTTTCGACCTGATATTTACCGATCAGATGATGCCGGGCCTCACCGGAACGGCTCTCGCCGATGAGCTGGCAACCATGCAAGAGACCATCCCGATCATCATCTGCACCGGAAACTTGGCGAGCCTCGACGGCGAGATCACCTCCGAACCCGGAATTCGAGAGGTCATGCTCAAACCTCTGACCGCCAAGGAGCTGGCCCAAGCGGTCAGGAAGGTCCTCAACGACGTGAGCATCGAACGAAAAGGAGACACCTGCCATGGGTAACGTGCTCGTCATCGACGACCAAGCGGACATCTGTGAGTCCATCGCGGCCATAGCGACGCGGATGGGGCACCGCGTCTCGTGCGCTCACACGCGCTCCAGCGGCCTCGAAGCCGCCACTGCCGGAGCGTTCGACCTCGTCTTGCTCGACGTCCGACTCCCCGACGGCAGCGGGCTCGACATCCTGCCAAACCTCAAGGAGATCGCCCCCTCGCCCGAGGTCGTCATACTCACCGGATACGGCGACCCGGCCGGAGCCGAGGCGGCCATCCGCAACGGCGCCTGGGATTACCTCGAAAAGCCGTCCACGACGCGGCAGATTAGGCACGTGCTCGAGGTCGCGCTGGAGTATCAATACGAAAAAAGCAGGCGTGAGGTCGTCCCGTGCGAGCGCTGCGGGATCGTCGGGCACAGCGCACCGCTCATGGACTCCTTGGAGCAGATGGCCAACGCAGCGGGATGCGACGCAGATGTGCTCATCACCGGCGAGACCGGGACCGGCAAAGAGATGTTCGCCCTGGCCATCCACAAAAACTCAAGGCGGGAATCCAAGAGTTTCGTGGTCGTCGACTGCGCCGCCCTGCCCAGAGAGCTCGTCGAGAGCATGTTGTTCGGACACGAGCGCGGCGCCTACACCGGAGCGGATCGCTCTCAGGAAGGGCTCGTGCAGCAAGCAGACGGCGGCACGCTTTTTTTGGACGAGGTGGGCGAGCTGCCCTTGAGTGTTCAAAAGAAGTTCCTGCGGGTTCTGCAAGAACGCTGCTTTCGGCCCGTGGGCGGCAAACGCGAGATATCGAGCAACTTCCGTCTCGTCGCTGCCACCAACCAGGATCTCGACAGCCTCGTCGACAAAGGTCTGTTCCGGGAAGATCTCCTATTCAGGCTCCGAGCGATCAACATCGTGCTGCCGTGTCTTCGGGAGCGCAGATCCGACGTGGAGGAGCTCGCGAAGAATCACGTTCGAAAAATATGCGAACAATACAAAACGCCGGCCAAGAGTTTCTCCTCCGACTTTTTTTTAGGGCTATCCGGTTATGATTGGCCCGGGAATGTCCGGGAGCTCTATCAAGCCCTCGAAAAAGCCATTGTATCGGCCGGCGCGAGCCCGATGCTGTTTCCCAAAGACCTGCCGACCCATATCCGGGCAAAAATCGCGCGCAACAAGGTCCGCAGCAGCGAACCCCCGCCACCGTACCAACCGGCGGGCTTCGACACCGCGCCGGAATCTTTGAGCCGATCGCTGTGTGAAAAGAGCGAGGAAAAAGAGGCCTGCGGCGAGGTGATATCGGCGCAGTTCCCATCCATCCACGCCATGCGGGACGCTGTGCTTGCCGACGCGGAACGCAGGTACCTAAGCGGTATCCTCGATCAAACCCGCGGCAATGTCGTAAAAGCTTGCACCTTGGCGGGATTGTCCCGTTCCAGATTCTATGCGCTGCTCAAAAAATACGGCATCTCCGCCTGATCTTCGAAAAGGTGACGCCCCCATCCCCGGGTGCCGTGAGTCGCAATCACGATAAGGTCGGCACCGATCCCCACTCGCTTGCGGTGCTATCTCGCTTGACGAGACCGCGGTCTCAGATCACCGGACTCTTTTTGAGATTCGGCAGGCTCTGTCTCGCGTCGACTCATGGGAGGTGTCGTGTCTTGTCATCCGAAGCCTCACCGTGTCCGGCACCGCTGATCACCTGTCTCGTTTCGGCGATCTGCTGCACGATGCGCTCGAGAACCAGCTCCAAGGTCGACAAGCTCGTCTTGGGATCCGCCAAGAAGCGAGGCCGCAGGATGTGAGCGCGAGCCGTCGTCTCTGCATCGTCGTCGGGCGCCACGACGACCACGCGAAGTCCCTCCAAGAAATCCTTGCGCTCGATGACCTCCTCGAGCTGTTCGCGGCTGGACAGCGCGAGGACGACAATGTCCATGGGCTGTCCCAGTGAAGACAAACGACCGAGGAACCTTCTGAAGTCGCGGCAGACCTCGACCGCCACGCGATGGCTTCCAGCCGACGCGATCTTGTGCACGACAGCGCTCAACTGCAGATCCTCGCTCGAATACACCACCATCTTTATCGCATTCATCGTTTACCTCTCTCGAGCCCCCACGCCGCAGTTTTTCTCCCCTTCATCGCCTCATGACGCACCGATGGTACGCTGGTTGCACACTCGTTAGGGCCACCCAACATCAAAATCCCTCGAGGAGCACTCATGACAGGTCTCAAAACGCTCATCTCTGTCGGCTTAGGCCCCACCTTTACCAAGAGAAAACCTCCGGGCTCTCCGTCGGACATCCCGACCCCGCCGCACCCGCGTAAACCGCCGGGGCAGCCCCCCCTTCCAAAAAAACCACCGCCCAAGCCTCCCGACAGCCCGACTCCGGTGCGCCCTCCAGGAGGGCCGCACCCTCCTCGACCCCATCGCGCCGCCAGTCAGCTCGAAGAGTCGCGAGC
>JAABTR010000191.1 GCA_011389755.1 Deltaproteobacteria bacterium
AACTCCGGTGCGCCCTCCAGGAGGGCCGCACCCTCCTCGGCCCCATCGCGCCGCCAGTCAGCTCGAAGAGTCGCGAGCCACCAAGGTGTCATGACTGCACTCTCAGCTTGTCGATCACCCTCTTCTTTCCATCGGGCCCCAGCGGCACCATGGATATGAGCCGCACTTTCGTGCCAAATGAATCCACATGTCCCTTGAGCACGAACCAGCGGCCGCGCTTTTGAACGTCTAAATCGCAGACGCTACGCACACGGGTTCGAAAAAACAACCGATCCGCCTTGCGGCGAAAAAGCCTGGACCAACGCCTCGCTCGTCCGCTCGTTCTGCTCTCGAGCGTATCGTGCCAACGGGTTCTGCGTCTCATCGTGCTCCTGTCTCTTCGCATTCTCTTGCCCCCCCCGCGGGCCCCATGTTCACCGCTGCAATTCCTCCTCACTACCGGCATTGCAAGTTCCATTCCCGCCGCATCCCCTCTTTTTAAAAGGAAATCTCAGTCACACAGGCTCCCAGTGTCCGCCGCGGGCGTCCTCAGTCACCGGACGAATCCGCCGCCGCAGGACCACGGCTCCAACCTCATGCACTCCAAGAGGTCCCGCGGACCACAACGCGAGGAACGGCGGCTTTCGGCCCACGTCTTGCATTCGAAACGCACGCCGACTTTTGATTGGGCGACTCACCTCGTAAGGAGTCACGGAATATGAGCGAAAATGATCCAAAGCCCCCAAGGCCGCGCAGCACCGAAGATTTCCGTCCCGACAGTGGCCAAAATCGGTCTTCGAATATGTGGCGCCTCATTATTTTTTCACTGCTTATCGCCGCTGGCGTTCAAATAATCTGGAGCAGCCAAGCGTCCGATGAGGTCTATGCGAACAAGACATCGTACTCGTCGTTCCGGCAACTGCTCGCAGAAGACAAAGTGAGCGAAATCCGCGCGACCGGCGACAAGCTGGAGTTCAAAGCCGTCTCTGGAAACCAAAACAAAAAAAAGAGCTTTGTCACCTATCTGCCCGCGTTCGGAGACAAAAAACTCCTCGATCTCATTGAGGAAAAGGGCGTCCCTCTGAAAACGCGCCCAGAACCCGAGCCCTCCCCCCTAGGCGGCATCGTCGCCTTCGTGCTGCCGTGGCTGCTCATCTTCGGCCTGGGTTACTATGCGCTGCGCAAGATGTCGAAGCGGGGCAGCGGCATGATGGGCATGGGCAAAAGCCGCGCCAAACTCTACGAGCGGACCGACGAGAAGACCGGCTTTGACGATGTGGCAGGCGCCGAGAACGTCAAAAACGAACTCAAGGAGGTCGTCGATTACCTCACATCTCCCAAAAGATTCAAAGAAGCCGGCGCCAAGCCGCCCAAGGGTGTGCTGCTCGTGGGCCCTCCCGGCACGGGCAAGACTCTCATGGCTCGAGCCGCCGCCGGAGAGTCTGGTGTGCCGTTTTTCTCCATAACCGGGTCGGACTTCATGGAGATGTTCGTGGGCGTCGGGGCTTCGCGGGTGCGGGACCTCTTCAAAGATGCCCGGAAGCACTCCCCCAGCATCATCTTCATCGACGAGCTCGACTCCATCGGCCGCCGGCGGGGAGCGGGCCTCGGAGGCGGGCACGATGAAAGGGAGCAGACCCTCAACCAGCTTTTATCGGAGATGGACGGGTTCGAGCCCCACGAGGAGGTCATCGTCATCGCCGCCACCAACCGGCCCGACATCCTGGATCAAGCTCTTTTGCGGCCGGGCCGTTTCAACCGACGCATCACGGTGGACCTGCCGAAACAAAAGAGCAGGCGCGCCATCTTGGACGTCCACAGCCGAAACAAAAAGCTCGAAGAGGACGTCAACCTCGATGATATCGCCCGCAGCACGCCGGGGTTCAGCGGAGCGGACCTGGAAAACCTCTTGAACGAAGGGGCCCTTCTCGCCGGACGTGAGGGGCGAACCCATCTTTGTGCCGCCGACCTGGAACAGGCCCGGGACAAGATCATCCTGGGGCTCGAACGCGAGGGTGTCGCCTTATCGGAACGGGAGAAGCAGCTCGTGGCGTACCACGAGGCAGGCCACGCCATCGTCGCCGCGCGGGCCGAGCACGCGGACCCCATCCACAAGGTCTCCATCGTCCCCAGGGAGAAAACCATGGGAGTCACGCAGCTCGTCATTATTAAAGACATGTACGTGTATCCCCGCGAGTACCTCATCGACAAGATAACGGTCATGATGGGGGGGCGGGCCGCCGAGCAGCTCGTGTTCGAGACGGCGACGACCGGGGCCTACAACGACTTGACGCAGGCCACGCGACTTGCTCGAAAAATGGTGCTGTCTTGGGGCATGGGCGAGGCTTTGGGACATGTCGCCTTCGAAGAGCCCGAAGAGCATGTCTTCTTGGGCAGCGAGATTTCCAATCAAAGACAGTACAGCGAGCAAACCGCTCGCGAGATCGACGAAGAGATAAGGGATATCGCTCGAGAGGCTTATCTCCGCGCCGAAAAGACCCTGTCCGAGGAGAGCTCCTCGCTCGACGAAATCGCGGCCGAGCTCGAGGAGCACGAAGAGATAACCGGCGCGGAGGTCTTGAAGATACTCGAGAAAAATCAGGGCAAAAGAGCGCTCCCTCGGGCTGCCGGCGCCGAGTGACGAAAACATTTTTTTTCCGACACCCCAATCTAAGGAGGAGTCTTCCATGGAAACGAACATCGTGTCTTTGAGTTCGAGCGCCTTTATCGGCGTGGACATACAAAGAGATTTCATGCCCAAAGGGGCTCTGGCCGTGCAGGATGGCGACGCCGTTGTCCCCAGCGTCAACAAATGCCTGTCACGTTTTCGCCATATTGTGCTCACCCAGGACTGGCATCCCCCCGAACACATCTCATTTGCGTCCCGTTACCCCGGCAAGAACCCCCAAGACACCGTCCGCTCGGCGTACGGAGAGCAAGTTCTATGGCCCGATCACTGCGTTGCCGGTAGCGAGGGCGCCGCTTTCCACCCCGATCTCGAGGTGGACCGGGCGGACATCATCTTGCGCAAGGGCCACAACCGTTCTTTGGACTCGTACTCGGCTTTTTTCGAAAACGATCACAGCACCCGCACCGGTCTCGCCGGCTACCTGCGCGACAGGTTCCTCGACACGGTTTTCATCGGCGGGCTGGCCGCCGACGTCTGTGTTCTGCACACCGCTTTGGACGGACGCCGGCTCGATTTCACCGTCTATGTCATCGAGGAAGCCGTCCGCGGGCTCGACATCGACGGCTCCCTCTCGCGCTCCTGGAAACAGATGGAGCAGCGCGGTGTCCGCCGAATAGCCCTGGAAAAGCTGTTTAGCTGACATCTAAACTCCTTCGACCATCGAAAACAAGACGCGTAGCAGAACATTGTTCTTCTGATGGAAAAAATATTCGAAAAAGAAAGATTTATAGCCGCTGGACGTTGCACACTTGGCAAACCTGTTGCATCTTTTCCGGGCACAAAAAAAGCGCCGACATACTTTAGGAGCGGGAAGCTTCGATGCAAAGCTTCCTGCGCCGAATGCGAAAGAGGAGGTCGACTCCATGGAAAAAGAAAAATTTTCCGCCTCGAAACCTTCGTCGTCTCCATCGGGAGATCCGGGCTCGGCCAAAACCCGAGGGAAAACCTTTATCTCCGACGACGTCATCTCCATCATAGCCCGCTCTGCCGCCGAAAATGTCCCAGGCGTCTACCAGATCGGCGAGTCCAGCTTTCGGAACCTCTTGTCCCGCCTCGACCGTCATTACGGAGTCGAATCGGAAAGCGGTCTCAAAGAAGCGGCCGCGGACCTGGAGCTGGTCGTCGAGCTCGGCAGCCCCATCCGTCAGCTGACAGAGGAGGTGCGCGAACGCGTGATCGATGCCGTCGAGACCATGACCGGCCGACACGTCGTGGAGGTCAATATATTTGTCGTCGACATCCACGTTCCTAAAGCAGCGGGACAAAGACGACGCCGCGAGCTCGAGTAGGTGCGTGATGGGTTTCCATGACAAATCCGATTCCGATTCTCTTGGCAGCCGGACCAAAAGTCTATTGGCGCGCTTCATCTTTGCCATCGTCGCGCTCGCAGCCGCCGCCGCCTGTGCCGCCGTCTTTCTCGCGGCCATAGGCCTCTTCGACCTATCGGGCGCAACGAACATCGCGATCGGCGGGAGCAGCTTTTCCCTCGACCTCAACGCCTTGACGTGGCTCGAGCGGGGGTCTGTTGCCGGGGTCGCCGTCGTCGTCGGTCTGTTATTCTTGGTGCTGATGTTTCGCTCCTTCGCCCCCAAGCGGCGGGAGAACGGCATTCATCTCCTCCAATCCGACGAGCGCGGTTTCGTTCTGCTCGATTCTCGTGGCATCGCCACCATCGCCGAGCACGCCGCGATGGCCGTGCCGGGGGTCGTCGATGTCCACGTCAGGGTGCGCGGGAGCGGCACTTCTCCGGTGCGCTTGCGCGTGGAGATGGGCATCGTGCCCGGCGCCGCCGTCAAACAATCCGGAATCGACGCACAGGGCGCGGTACGCGATGCCGTGGAGCGACTGGCGGGGATCGATGTGAAGGACGTCACGATTCGGGCCCATGTGCTCGAACCCGAAGCACTGACGAGGATTTTGGAATGAGGCCAGGACCCCGCAGCAGGACCCGGCTACCCTATCGCCCCGTGGACGGCAGACTGCTCGCCGGAGTCTGCGCCGGGGTGTCGCGATACGCGAACGTCGACGTCACCATCGTGAGGCTCGCGTTTTTGTTCCTGGCCTTTGCCTGGGGTCTCGGCATTTTCTTCTATTTCGCCGGCTGGGCTCTCATCCCGGACGAACGGGAGCTGGGGACCTCGAAAATGGGCTGGAAACGGCGTTTTCAATCCAACGCCAAAAGTGCCCGCTTGGATCTTTCCAGCTCTAAATCGCGGCTCGATGAGACCTGGCGGCGGGCCGGGCGTGATCCATGGCCTCGCCCCATAGGGCGCCGATGGCTTGCCATCGTGCTCATCGGCTTGGGGCTCGGCGTCCTCTTGACGTCCCTGGGCGCACTGAGCTGGCTGACGGGCACTCGGGCTCTCGGGCTCGCCATCGCGGCGGCAGGTGTCGCGGTCCTTGTAACGATGCGACACGATTGATTTGGGAGGTGTAGATGGAAAAACGGTCACGCACGAGCACAGGCAGGTCAAATTCGAACACCCTGGCCGCATCGCTTTCGATCTTCGCTGTGCTTTGCGGCCTCCTCATTTTCCTGGGTGCGGGCTGGAGACCCTACGAGAAATCCGGCGAGCAGATCGGACCATGCTCGCAGATACAGCATTCCAATCGAATTGCGAAACAATATATAGAGCGCGCCCTCAATGCGCTGAACAGAAACGATTTCGGCGAAGCGCAGACCCAGCTGAGGCGGGCCGACGATATTTTGGCTCCACCCATGCGACCCATGGGCGGGCGCTTCGCCGAGCAGCAACCACAAGGCAGGTGAATCATGGCAACAAAAAGCACAGACACACAACCCGAAAAACCCGCGAAGAAGATCACCATAGACGAAAAGTCAGAAGGTATTCGCGGGGTCATCACCCTCAACGAGGACGTCGTCACCACCATAGCCGGCCTGGCCGCCCGAGAGGTCGATGGAATCTGGGCCATTGGGAAATCCAGATTCATCTCTTTCGGTGAAGATATCAGGCGCGGCATCAAGACAGAGGTGGGCCAACAGCAAGCCGCCTTCGACATCGACGTCATCCTCGAGTACGGAAAAGATATTAAGGCCGTGGCCAAGCAGCTCCGCGAAAAGACCGCTAAGGAGGTTGCCAAGATGGCGGGCAAAGACGTCGTCGAGATCAACATCAACGTGGTCGATATCAAGCTCCCTGAAGACATCGAGCCCAAGGCCAAGCCACGGGTTCAATGAACCCACGAACGAAGCGAAACAACCGTCACCTGTGACGAATTCACTAAAGAAAATGGAGCTTTAAAGATGGTTGACAACAAAGAAGACAAAAAAATCATGGTCTCAGAAGAGAACCCCAGCGGAATAGCCGGACATCTGACGCTCAACGAGGACGTCGTGGCCACTATCGCGAGGTTGGCCGCCCGGGACGTGCCGGGCATCTCCTCGGTGGGCAAGACGCCGTTTTTGTCATTCGGCGAGGACCGCACCAGAGGTATCGCCGCAGAGGTCGGACAAAAGCAAGCGGCCTTCGACCTGGATATCGTCGTGGAATACGGCCAAGACATCAAGGAGATCGCCCGCATTCTCAGGGAGCGCACGGCCGCTGAGGTCAAAAAGATGGCCGGCCGCGAGGTCGTGGAGATCAACATCCACGTGGTCGACATCAAGCTGCCCGAAGAGCTGCAACCCAAGCGCTCGCCCCGCGTGATCTAGCTCGACCGCCGATCAAAAATTTCCCGATCGGCGCTACCTGACCGATACTCCCATCGCTATCCGCTCCTACCGCAGATTTATCGAAAATACAGAATTTTGGTATGTCCTTTAGAAGAGAAGTCGGTTATCGTCGAGTTTTAAAGGAGCAAAACCCATGACATCCATCGGCGAACGCTTCATTCAAAGCCTCACTGCTGAGCAACTGCTGGAGCTTTCTTCCCAAGGCAGCTTTGTAGAGCTCGCCCGGCGCGTGGACGACTACCTCGACCAAAGCCGGAAAAAACAAGACGGTTCCACCGAATTTGCGCACTGGTTCTTGCGGCAAGACGAGGTTGACGAGCTCTTCGCCTCCGACGACCAGCTCGCCGAACACCTCAAAGAAGCGATTGCGGTCACCACTGCCCAAAACCGGGCATCTAGCGCGCCGACCGCACATGCGCCAAATGCCCCCGTGGCCAAGAAGCCCAGGCTGCTGCTCGACCACCTGGCCGCGCTGCGTCCGGGAACCTCCGTGTACGATGACGAGGTCATGACCACCGTTGATGTCGTCACCGCCGATCCGGCCGAGCTGACCATGGGCATGAGCTTGTGGTGGCACAAGATCGCGCAAAGAGGGCTCGACCTTCCCGTGAAGGCCTGGGACACGATTGTCCTGTATTTTCACGACAACGATGCGGTCGCCATGTTCCAAAAACAACAAAAGCCCCTGGGAGACGATCTCGGCGTCCGCGTCACCGGCTTCGTAGATCCTCGCGCGCTGGGAGGAGCGAGTGTCGACACGCTGCCGATAGACGCCAGCATCGAATCCCGCAAGCCGCTGCGCAAAAAGGCCATCAGCGTGCTATCGAACGCCACGCAGATCGAGCCCGCCGCTTCGGCCCTGGCCGCGCTCATGGAGCACCGCCCGTTCCAAGTCGTGCTCACCGACCGCACCACAGACGATCTCTTGCAGGCCGAAATGATCCCGATCGTTTCGCCACGAGTCTCGCTCTAAAAGACAAAAGCCTCTTCTATCCCCATAGTGTCCTGGCGCTCCCCACCAATTTCTCATTCTCGTTTTACAAGCAATCCCGCCCTGTCATAATTTCTCCATAGGAGTGAAATAGTTGGCCACCGTTAACAAAACCAACATCGAGAGATGATCATGCAAACACGTGGTTGTTGTCTCGCCGCAATCGCTGTCGCGTCAGCCGTATCGGGTTTTGCTCAAACCTCGAGCGCTCAGACGATCACACCTGCCGAAGAAGAGATGGCTGTGAGCGAAGCGAGTCTCGAGGACGAAGACCTCATCGGCATGTCGCTCGAGGAGCTGCTCTCCGTCGAGATCGAGACCGCGTCCAAGAAAAGCGAGCCCATATTCGACTCTCCTTTATCTTCCACCGTCATCACCCGCGAAGAGATCCGCCGCAGCGGCGTGCGCACCATTATGGAAGCTTTGAGGCTCGCTCCGGGGATCATCGTGCGGGAACAAACGGTGGGCAACTACGACATCCATATCCGCGGTCTGGACAACGTGCCCCCCCACCGGGCGCTTCGCGATTTCACGAGCATGACGATTCTCGTCATGATCGATTACCGGGTCGTCTACAATTATTTTCAGGGCGGAACCTTCTGGGAGACGCTCCCGATCGACGTGCACGATGTCGATCGCATCGAAGTTATCCGCGGGCCCGTGGCCGCCATGTACGGCCCCAACGCGGTCACCGGGGTCATCAACATCATAACGTCCAAACCCGAAGAGACAGGTTTCTACACCCGCGATCGGGTGGAATACAGCCCCCTGGGCGACGAGAGGATTGCGGGAGTGTCCGTGGGGTACAGGTGGGAC